>JAODLU010000010.1 GCA_025464125.1 Microbacteriaceae bacterium
CTCAAGCCGGTAGAAGACTTTCGTGCCCTCCTGGCGCGTCGTGACGAAACGCGAAAGGCGCAGCTTGGCCAAGTGCTGCGATACCGCGGCCGGAGATTTGTCGACAGTGTCCGCCAGGTCATTCACCGAACGTTCGCCTTCGCGCAGCGCCAGGATCAAGCGCACCCTCGTGGCGTCGGCGAGCATGGCGAAAACCTCGACGGCCAGCTCGACGAACTGGCTGTCAGGATCGCGGCCACATATCTGGTTATCTGCGTGCATATGCAGATAGTACCCGCGCGCTGAGGTGCGAGCGGGTGAACGAGCAGGATGCATGCTCGACAATTGCGGCGGACCCGATGTCGAGTTCCACAAAGTCAAACCCCGCATATTCAGGATTCTTATGGGTGGGCCCCGTCGGGCTCGAACCGACGACCCACGGATTAAAAGTCCGATGCTCTACCAACTGAGCTAGAGGCCCTTACACACAAATCTAGCGCGGTTAGGCTGGGATGGATGTCAGACGAGTTCCATAAGCCAACCCAGTACTCCGGGGCCAAGTTCGAGACCTTCATGGGCGGGGAAGACCCTGCCCAGATCAGTCGCGTCGCTCACGAGACGGCCCAGGCACTGCTGAGCCGGGTCCGCGACAGTCCGGAGCCTGAGGTGATCGAGCGCCTCGTCGCCTTCACCGACGAGCACGGCATCGACGCGGTGGCCGAACTGTGGTCCCGCGCAAGCCCCAGGAGTCTCCCCGGAGCGCTCTGGCGCATCTACCTGCTGCGAGCTCTCATGCGACAGGATGCCGAGGGCACGAGCCTGCTCTTCCAGCGTGGCAGCGATCTCGCCACGAGCATCGACCCGGTGGTTGCCGGAGCGCCGAACCCCACGGGGCCAGCCGAGCTGAGTGCGCTCGCCGACCAGATCCTGCGCGGCCTGTTCGAAGGCGACTTCGCTATCGCTCTCGACAGGGCAGCTGCCTTCTGCCGCATTACGTCGCTTGGCAGCACGAGCGTCGCCGACGACCTTGAGAACACTGAGCCTGAGCGGGCATCCGAACTCACTACTAAGGCCCTTCGCCTTTCGCAGACTGCCGAGGAACTCGTGGCCTGCGGTCGGCTCTGGCGCGCGGGCACCCTCGATTAGCTGAATGGGCACTCGACTGAAATCGAGGCGCGGGTACAATGGCTGGTGGTTCGCAAGAGCCATCGCCGGGCCGCAGTAACCCCGGGCTCCACTATTAGCCGCTTCGAGCGGCCATGCGCCGAGAGGCGTTCTGCGGCTCGGCCTCACCCTCGCCACATCGGCTGAAAATTCACAGCAACATTTCTGCTGCGGCACCAAACCGTTGCGCGTACGGCGACGAACTGCCTGAGTGACTATCACCCGGCTGATCACCTCACCCCCACAAAGGGCGGGCTTCCGCCGCGTTCTTCACGATTTACGGAATACCGAAACCGCTGCGCGTCAAGGCTTCACAGTTGACAGGATTCTTTGAGATGCTGGAAACTGTGCCCCGCCAAAGCGACAGCGACCAGGACGCTGCATCAGCCGAGAAGCCCTCGAAAGAGGAGCTCCTCGGGAGGGTAGCGCAAGGGGACCAGGTCGCCTTCGCCGCGCTTTACGATGAGACCGCTTCCCGGGTGCTTGGACTCGTAAAGAGGCTGCTGGTTGACCACTCCCAGTCGGAGGAAGTCACCCAGGAAGTCTTTCTCGAAATCTGGCAGAACGCCAAGCGGTATGAGCCAGCAAAAGGTGGGGCGTCAACCTGGATCCTCACGATGGCCCACCGTCGTGCTGTGGATCGCATCAGGGCCTCACAGGCCGGACGCAATCGCGACATGAAGATCGGCATCAGGGATTTCGTCGCAGAGTACGACAATGTGTCACACGAAGTAGAAGTAACTATCGAGCACGAGAGGGTGAAACAAGCCATGTCGCAGTTGACCGAACTCCAGCGCCAGGCAGTCACCCTGGCCTATTACGGCGGCTACAGCCACAGCGAAGTGTCTGCAATGCTGAAGGTGCCGATTGGCACAGTCAAAACCCGACTGCGCGACGGAATGATCCGTCTTCGCGATGAACTGGGAGTGTCGTCATGAGCGACCGCGAAGAACTGCACCTGCTTGCCGGCGCGTATGCGCTCGGTGCGCTCGACGAAGCCGAGCGCGAAGAATTCGAGAACTACCTGCTCACGTCGGAAGAGGCCCGCGCAGAGGTCGCGTCGCTGTCTGACACTGCCGTCATGCTGGGGCTCGCTACCGAGCCGGTAGCACCATCCACAGCGCTGAAGGCGAGCATCCTGGCCCGCGTCGCCGCCACCCCACAGTTGGCACCCGAGACTGCGGCACAGGGTTCTGTTGCGGTGGTCACACCCATCGAGGCTTCCCGTGCAACGTTCGCCGCTCCGAGGGAATCCAGCCATGTAATCCGCGAAGTGTCAGGGTCGAAAGCTTCCACGCGAGCGCAGGCCAGGTGGTTCGCGAGGCCGGCAACGATTCTTGCGGCGGCGGTAGCAGCCATCGCACTGTTCGCCGGGGGTACTGCGCTCGGCATCTCGAACTCCCAGACCGGCCAGTCCCAGCAGGCAGCGAGCTTCGGTGAACTGTCTGCGGCCAGTGATGTGCAGCGGGCTGAAGCCAAGGTGGCAGGCGGTGGTGATGCCACTGTCATCTGGTCAGTCAAGCAGCAGCGTTCGGCTGTGCTCATCGACAAACTGCCAGCCCTTTCGGCCGACAAGACCTACGAACTCTGGTACATCGATGGATCCGGCGCGACTGCTGCCGGCACTTTCAACGCCACCAAAGACGGCAAGACGGTCAAGATGCTCGACGGCAAGATGTCACGCGGCGATACTGTCGGCGTCACTGTCGAACCGAAGGGCGGCTCGACGAGGCCCAGCACCGATCCGATCCTCGTGGTCGTCACGGCCTGAACCGAACCAGGTCGCCGGCCTTATTTGGTCGCTGTGGGCTGCACGGGAAGCGGGCCGGTCAAGTCCTTCGAGATCTGGTCGCGCTCCGCGGACAGCGAACTCATCGTTGTGGCATCGAGCCCGGCCAACACGATGTGGCTG
>JAODLU010000303.1 GCA_025464125.1 Microbacteriaceae bacterium
CGTGAGCGTGCGGTCAGCGGCTCTGAAGCGGAGCGCCATGGTGATCGACTTTGTGCCCTCAGGTAGGCCGGTTCCGCGGTAATCGTCGACAAGCCGCGCGTGTTCGAGCAGGCCACCCGCACCCTCAACGACTGCAGCGAGAAGGTCGCCAGCTGGCACATCAACCGCAACCACGAGGGTCAGGTCCTGAGTCGCTGCAGGGAAGCTCGCGATGGGCATCGGTGAAACCTCGGAGCGAGCCAGTTCCACCAGCAGTCCGACATTGACTTCGAGCACTGCAACGGTACGAGGGAGGTCGAGTTCCTCTGCCAGGGCAGGCAGCAGCTCGCCGGCGAACCCCACCTGGCGGTCACCAACGAAAAGCTCCGCGGTACGACCCGGATGCAGGGCAGGATGGGTACCCTGCCGCACGTCTATGGTCACGTCGAGCGCGCTCTGCAGCTGGCGCGCCGCATCGAGGGCATCGCCGAGCGCGTACTGCCTCGGCTGCTGGCCGGGCTGCTTCTCGACCGCAGCACCCAGCATGAGCGCTGCCACATGCAGAGGCTGGGACGGGATGCTGCCGTAGAGCGCGGTGAGCGCCCCATCGTCAGGTCGGGCTGCTCCGCCGGGCAGCTGCTCGCTGCCATACTTCTGGCCGGCAACAGGCAGGAAGACAGACCCGAGTTCGTAGATGCCGAGGTCGACAAGCCCTCGCGACAGGTTCCTGCGAGCGATCTCGATGAGGCCCGGAATAAGGGACGTGCGCAGGTATGGCGCCTCAGCATCCAGCGGATTCGCCAGCTTTACCGCAGTGGCCTGCCCGAAGGTTTCATTGGCCTTCGCGGAGAGGAATGGGTAGGACAAAACCTCGGTGAGTCCATTCGCCGCAAGAACCTGGGCAGCTGAACGACGAAGGCGCTGTGAGCGGGTAAGGCCTCGACCGGGGGGCGCAACGGGCAGCACTGCGGGGATGCGGTCATAACCGACGACGCGCGCCACCTCCTCAACGAGGGTTGCCTTGTCAGTCAGGTCGGGGCGCCAGCTCGGCGGGGTAACCAGCAGCGCTCCGGCCATTGGTGTGACGATGCCGCCGATGTCCTGCAGCGAGCTGAGGATCTCCGCATCGCTGTAGTCAGCTCCGGTGATCGCACCGACATACCCGTCAGGGAGTTCGATCGGCACCGGCGGCTGCACGTCGGAGAAGACCGAGCCGAGGGCATCCGGGGTTCCGCCTGCCAGGTCTTCGAGCAACTGCACGACCCTGGCGGCAGCTGCCTCGGCCACGAGAGGATCAACACCGCGTTCGAAGCGACGCGATGCTTCGCTTGGCAGCTTGTGGCGACGAGCGCTCCTGGCGATAGTGACCGGGTCGAATCCTGCGGCCTCGACAAGCACGTTGGTGGTCGTGGCGCCAATCTCGGTGCGGGCACCGCCCATGACACCCGCGAGCCCGATGGCGCCAGCGTCGTCAGCAATCAGCAGGTCTTGAAGATCGAGTGTGCGCACCTGGCCGTCGAGGGTCTCGAGCTTCTCGCCCGGGGTCGCTCGACGCACGGTGATGCCGCCGACCAGCGTGTCGAGGTCGTACCCGTGGAGCGGCTGGCCGAGTTCGACCATTACGTAGTTGGTGATATCGACGACGAGCGAGATCGAAGGGATGCCCGCCAGCTTCAGTCGAGCGATCATCCAACCAGGTGTGGGCCTTGTCGCATCGACCCCACGTACCACGCGGGTGATGAAGACCGACGCGCCGATGCGTCAACGAACCGGTGCGTCATCGGCGATCACCACCGAGAAGCCGGTTCCGGGTATCGGGGTGACCGCAGCAGCCGGGTCGCGGAACGCTGCACCGGTCGAATGGGAGTACTCCCGTGCGATGCCCCGGATCGAGAATGCATATCCGCGATCGGGAGTCACATTGACCTCAACCGCCCAGTCGTCGAGGCCGAGCAACGCAATCGCATCGGTGCCCGGTTCCGGGTCGAGACCGAGCGCAGCCAAGCGCAAAATGCCATCGTGCTCCTCCCCCAGTCCCAGCTCGCGAGTTGATGCGATCATGCCATCGGAGACGTGACCATAGGTCTTGCGAGCGGCTATGGGGACCGGGCCGGGAAGCACTGCACCGGGCAGGGAAACCACGACCTTGTCACCGACAGAAAAATTGTGTGCGCCGCAGACAATGCCGCGCGGCTCTGCCTCGCCAACGTCTACCTGGCACCAGTTGATGGTCTTACCGTTGGTCTGGGGCTCCGGCTCGAACGAGAGCACCTGGCCAACAACGACCGGACCTGACACATCGAACCCGTGCACGCCTTCCTCTTCGAGGCCGACCTTCACGAGGGCAGCATGAACCTCAGCAGGGGTGATGCTCGCCGGGATCTCGACAAAATCGCGGAGCCAGCTGATCGGAACCCGCATCAGACCACCAGCCCGAACTGCTGGCTGAACCGCACGTCACCCTCGACCATGTCGCGCATGTCGTTGAGGTCGTTGCGGAACTGCAGGGTGCGTTCGATTCCCATGCCGAAAGCGAAGCCCTGGTACTGGTCAGGATCGATTCCGGCAGCACGAAGCACGTTGCGGTTGACCATTCCGCAGCCACCCCATTCCACCCACCTGGCGCCGCCCTTCGCGTTCGGCTGCCAGAGGTCCATCTCGGCGCTCGGTTCGGTGAATGGGAAGTAGTTGGGGCGCAGGCGGATCTTCGCCTCTGCGCCGAACATCAGCCTCGCGAAGTGCTCGAGGGTGCCGCGCAGGTGCGCCATGGTGAGCCCTCTGTCGATCGCGATCCCTTCGACCTGGTGGAACACCGGGGTGTGGGTCGCGTCGAGCTCGTCAGTGCGGATCACCTTGCCAGGCGAGATCACGTAGACAGGCAGGTCGCGGGTCTGGAGCGATCGGATCTGCACAGGACTCGTTTGGGTGCGGACCAGCAGGTGCGAGTCGACCGGTTCGACGTAGAATGTGTCC
>JAODLU010000311.1 GCA_025464125.1 Microbacteriaceae bacterium
CTGGATCTTCTTCTCGAGCTCGTTGGCGTGGTCGGGGTTGTCCTTGAGGAAGGTCCGGGCGTTCTCCTTGCCCTGGCCGAGCTGGTCGCCCTCGTAGGTGTACCAGGCACCGGACTTTCGCACGATCTCGTGCTCGACGCCGAAGTCGATCAGGCTGCCCTCACGGGAGATGCCGGTGCCGTACAGGATGTCGAACTCCGCCTGCTTGAACGGCGGTGCCATCTTGTTCTTCACGACCTTGACCCTGGTGCGGTTGCCCACAGCATCGGTTCCCTCTTTCAGGGTCTCGATGCGACGGATGTCGAGACGAACCGAAGCGTAGAACTTGAGCGCCTTGCCACCGGCAGTGGTCTCAGGGCTGCCGAAAAACACACCGATCTTCTCGCGAAGCTGGTTGATGAAGATCATGGTGGTGTTCGTCTGGCTGAGACCGCCGGTGAGCTTGCGGAGGGCCTGGGACATCAGTCGCGCCTGGAGGCCGACATGGGAGTCGCCCATTTCGCCCTCGATCTCGGCGCGGGGCACCAGCGCAGCAACCGAGTCGATGACCACGAGATCGATTGAGCCGGAACGCACGAGCATGTCTGCGATCTCGAGTGCCTGCTCCCCCGTGTCTGGCTGCGAGACGAGAAGAGCATCGATGTCGACACCAAGCGCCTTGGCGTAATCGGGGTCGAGCGCGTGCTCTGCGTCGATGAAGGCTGCGATGCCGCCGGCGCGCTGCGCGTTAGCAATAGCGTGCAGGGTGAGCGTGGTCTTGCCCGAGGATTCGGGACCGTAGATCTCTACGATGCGGCCACGGGGAAGGCCGCCTATTCCCAGTGCGACGTCGAGTGCGATCGACCCCGTGGGGATGACGGCGACGGGCGCGCGATCGTCACTGCCGAGACGCATAACGGAGCCCTTGCCGAACTGGCGGTCGATCTGGGCGAGGGCGGTTTCGAGAGATTTCTCGCGGTCAGCTGCTGATGGCATTTCTGGCTCCAATGAATGTTGTGCGTGGTGCGCCTATAGGCTGCCGTTTCGTCACGGAGACCGGTAATGCAAGGTTTCCGCGACCTGCGACAAGGCTGATCAGAGGCGATCTCCGATGAATCCGACCGTACGCCCGGCCGGGGACATTGCCCCGGAAGCTGGTGCGCACGGTGCAGAAGTCATCTTCATTCGCCGCTGTTCAGGAGCCTAGCCGCATCCGAAGATATGTTCGAGTGTTTCTGTGGGGCGTGTCGGCCCCGTTCGAACTGGTTATTTTTTTGGCTGCCGCACGCCCGCGCCATACCAGCGACTCTCGGGAACATCGGCTGCGCGACACAGGGCCAGCCAGATCTCGCGGGTGTTCGTTCCGGCCGCGATGGCCTGGCGGGCGGTGAGATCGAATTCGCCGAGCACGAGGTCATTCGTGATCGTGCGGCCATAGGCCTCGCCGAACTCATCGGAGACGGCAGTCCAGAATTCGCTCAATCGCATGCTGCCACCTTAATCAACGATGCCTGAACGAACGGGTGCCTTCACGAACCGTGCTTAAACGAACGATGCCCGGCTCGAGAGCCGGGCATCCATTCATCAGTCCGCACACACCGTCGCGGACTGGGTAAGTAGTTGGCTAACGGGAGATGAGTCCCGAATCGAAGTCCGCGACGAGGTCGTCTGGGACGGTGTCGGGAATCACATTGTTGATTCCCTCGATTACTGCAAGACGGTCTCCTACTTCGCGCATGATGACCGAGATCGGCGTCTCGAGCGCATCCGCTACCGAAGCAAGAATCTCCGAGCTGGCCTCTTTCTGGCCACGCTCAACCTCGCTCAGGTAGCCGAGAGCAACGCTTGCTTTGCTCGCGACCTGGCGAAGAGTGCGACCCTTCTGCAGGCGGAAGTCCCGGAGAACGTCACCGATTTCCTGACGTACTAGAACCATTGGACCCTCCTCCTTCTGACGTGACCACTGGGTGGAGCTTGCCGGTGGAGCAGTAACACTACAACCACCTTTAACCAAACTCTAACCGCGTCACTCTGTATGACGCTTGTGAATCCACGTGATGTAACGAGATCGAAACGAGAAAGATTCCCGACCGTCTTCTCACCTGGATGCGAGACGAATTTTCAGTTGCAGGAGAAGTTCGGAGACAGTGGCTTGTCGGACTGCCCTGCGATCGCCGACGAGCTCGAGTCGCAGCGTTTCCACAGTTTCACCTATCGCGATGCCCAGAAAGACGGTGCCGGCCGGGTGCCCGTCCTGCGGCCCTGGACCTGCGACGCCGGTCGTCGCGAGCCCGACATCCGCCGGTCGCCCGGCGACCGCGAGCACCGAGCGCACTCGGTCCGCCATCTGCCGCGCCACCTCAGCGTGCACCGCACCATGCTGAGCCAGAAGGGCAGCATCCACCCCGAGCACCGACTGCTTGATGCGAGTGTCATATGCGACCACTCCCCCGACCACCACGACCGAGGCTCCGGGAACGCTGACCAGCTCGGCCACAACCAGGCCACCGGTGAGCGATTCTGCAACGGCGATGGTCAGCCCCAAATCGGTCAGGAGAGCTACGACGGCCTCGGCCGCTCCGCCTGCTTCGACCGCGTCATCCACTGGAATCGGGCGTGCAGACACTCAGGCAGACGCGCGTGGAGTGGCAGTCGCGCGATTCTGCTGGAAGTACTTGATGAAGAAGTCGATTCCCGACCAGATAGTGAGGGCGAGGGCGATGCCCATGACCACCCACGCGAGCCATAGCTCCCACTGGCCGACGAAGGCCCAGAAAGGAAAGAGCAGAAGCGACACGGCGACCGCCTGCATGACCGTCTTGAGCTTTCCGCTCGCGACCGCGGGTATGACGCTCCTGCGGAGCACTGCGAACCTGAAGATGGTGATGCCCCACTCGCGAACGAGGATGACGATCGTGACCCACCACCACAGCTCGCCGAGAATCGACAGCGCGACCAGGGCGCCACCGACAAGCACCTTGTCGGCGATCGGATCAAGGATCTTGCCGAAATCGGTCACCAGGTTCTGGCGTCTCGCAAGGATGCCATCCACCGAATCCGTGACTATGGCTACGACGAACAGGACCGCGGCTACGTAGCGCAGCGGCCCCCAGTGACCAGCGTCTGCCAGCAGAAGCCAGATGAAAAGTGGCGCGAGGAGGATGCGCACGACCGTGACGATATTTGCCACGTTTCCTGTGCTGGCCGGAGTGTCACCGGAACGCGCGACGCGCCCGCGCATGGGGTTGGTTCGTGCGGCCTTTATCGGGAGCGCCGGGTCGAGCGGTTCTGGCAGCGCCACACGTCACTCCCGATCGGTCAACGTCCAGGCATCCTCATTCGAAGAGCCTTCGACCACATCGTACCCGGCTGACATGTCAGCCACCGGGTCTGCTGAGTATCGGTTATCCGCAGCTTCTGCGGCTGGCGAATCCACTCCGCGCAGTCGGGCAAGCACACCGGCGAGCTGCTCTGGAGCGACCAGGACATCCCGTGCTTTCGAGCCTTCCGAAGGCCCAACGATCTCGCGGGACTCCATCAGGTCCATGAGGCGCCCGGCCTTGGCGAAGCCGACCCGCAGCTTGCGTTGCAGCATCGACGTCGAGCCGAACTGGGTCGACACGACCAGCTCGACCGCAGCCAGGAACACTTCCAGATCGTCACCGATGTCCTCCTCGACGTCCTTCTTGGCCGCGACGGGTGCGGTCACGTCGTCGCGGTAGGAAGGCTGCAGCTGCTCCTTGCAG
>JAODLU010000167.1 GCA_025464125.1 Microbacteriaceae bacterium
GCAGGTGCAGTACACGCCGTTCACTACATTCGCCAATGTGACCGGCCTGCCAGCCATCACGCTGCCAGTGCACGAGACGAGCGATGGCCTGCCTATGGGCGTGCAGCTGGTCGGCAAGCCGGGGGGAGAGCGCACGCTTTTCGCACTCGGCGCCCAGCTGGAGCGGCGCATCGGCTGGGAGCGCAGGCATCCTCCGCAGTGGTAGCTGGACATTGGCGCAATTCCTCTGGCGAGGTTAGGTAAGGCATGCCATACTTGGAGCGTGCCCGCACCCGAGTCCGTGACCTCCTCCATCTCCTGGAATCCGTCGCCGACCGACACGCTCCTCATCGCCGGCACCGAAGCTGACGTGCCGACCATCGAGACGCTTCTTGCCACTCTTCCTGAGCTGGCACGCGGGCAGGTCTTCATCGAGGTGCAGTCCGCGTCGGATGCCCGAACTCTCGTCGGGCCAGGCCGTGTCATGATCTGCTGGCTCGCCCGCGACCGCGGCCAGGCCCTCCAGCGTTCGATGGACGCCTGGCTCAGCGAGATGCTGCCGGTGGATATCTCCCGCGAGCACACGATCTACGCCTGGATCGCCTCCCAGGGCGCGGCCCGCACGCTCAGTTCGAACTAGGCGCGAGCTAAACCCGGCGCTAGTTCGAACTGCGGCCAACCAGCCGCTCACTCGCTGCCCAGAGCGCTGCAGCCAGCACGGGATCGTTCGCAGTGCGGTGCTGCCTGCCGTTCGCCTTCATCCGGCTGAAGTACGTGCCGCTCGGTGCGCCGACATCCTTAGTCGACGCCAGGAAGACCAGAGGCTCTGCGCCCTGTTCCGGGCTCAGGCCGAGGTGCCCTGCGCTTATCACCTGGGCGAACTTCATGATGGCGATCTCCGCACCGAAGTTCGACGCAACGTATCCAGGGTGGAAGGCGTACGCGTCCACGCCGGTGCCCGCGGTGCGCCGCGCCAGTTCGCGGATGAACAGGATCGTCTCGAGCTTCGTGGTGCCGTATGCCTGCCAGCCGCCTGCCCACGGCCCCCTGTCGAAGTCGAGGTCGTTGAGATCGAGGCGCGCGATGGTGTTGGAGTTGCTCGAGGTGGAGATGACACGGCCGCCACTCTTGGTGATGCGAGGCAGCAGCAGGGTGGTGAGCAGGAACGGGGCCAGGTGGTTCGACTGGAAGACGCGATCGTGCCCGTCAGTGGTGCGAACGCGCGAAGTCACGAGCCCTCCGGCGTTGTTGGCCAGCACGTCGATGCGATCGAAGCGGGTGAGCAGGGCATCCGCCAGTTCGCGCACCTGCTGCAGGTGGTCGAAGTCGGCCACGAAGGGGATGCCGCCAGCCCGGTCGGCGACAGCTTTTGTTCGTTCGGGGTTGCGGCCGACCACCGCAACCGTGGCGCCACGCGAAGCGAGTTCGATCGCGGCGGCCGCCCCGAGCCCGGAACTCGAGCCTGTGACGACGATGGTTCGCCCTGCAAGGTCTTTCACGTTGTCGTTCACGCGCTCGTGAGCTCTTCGCTCCTGGCCCAGAGTGCGGCTGCCAGGGTGTCGTCTTTGGCCGCCCGCCGGGTCATGCCGTTGGGCTTCAGGCCGTCGAAGTAGATTCCGCTGGCCACTCCGAGGTCGGTGGTGGCAGCGAGGTGGATGAGCGGGGCAGCACCCTGTTCGGCGGTGAGTCCGAGGGTTCCACCGCTCAGCAACCTGCCAACCTTCAGGGAGGCCGAAGCATCGCCGAAGCTGGTCGACACGAGTCCCGGGTGGAAGGAATACGCGTCGACACCCGTTGCTGCGGTGCGCCTGGCCAGTTCGCGGATGAAAAGTATGGTCTCCAGCTTGCTCGTGCCGTATGCCCTCCACCCGCCAAGCCACAGGCCTTTCGCGGAATCCAGGTCATCGAGGTGCACAGCCCCGAACATTGCGGCGGCGCTGGCGGTCGAGATCACACGCCCGCCGCTCTCGGTGAGCCGGGGGAGCAGCAGGCCGGTGAGAAGGAACGGCGCCAGGTGGTTGTGCTGGAAGATGCGCTCGTGCCCGTCGGCAGAGAGCCCCCGCCTGGAGATCAGCCCGCCGGCATTGTTGGCCAGGACCGTGATCTTCGGATACTCCTCGAGCAGTTCGTCGGCCAGCCGCCTGACGTCATCGAGCCTGTCGTAATCGGCGATGAAAGCCCTGCCGCCGACCTGTGCGGCGACCGCACGAGTGCGCTCGGGGTTTCTCCCGACTACAGCGACATCGGCTCCCCGCCCGGCGAGGTCGATTGCTGCTGCGCGCCCGATTCCTGAACTCGCACCCGTGATGACAATCGTCTTGCCCGAGAGTGTGTCGCTCATTCGTAGCCCCCATCGTCGAGTCCTGCCGCTATCTCGAAACGGTTCTCCGTCGCGATTGCCCCTGCCGCAAAGTACAGCGGTACGAAGGCGAGCCCATAATGCTTCCACTGCGCCCTGTGTACTGCCTCATGATCGAGCACCCTGGACGAGTGGTTGTCGCTGGTGAGATAGACGGCGCCGATTGTCGTGCCACCGCGACCGAACGCCCACCGCGGGCACCCTGATGCCACGATAACCCCGCGAGATCGACGCAGGTGCCCACGACTCAGGATGCCGCCCCATACGACTCCACACGCGGTCGCGACCCAATACCCCGGGCGTGCCACCGCGGGCCAGAGCAGCACGCGCCTGAGTCCCGGAATGCGCTTTGTTGCGCGCACCAGGGCGCGGGTTGCCCGCTCGAAGCGCGAGGGCATGATGGAGGTCACACCTCGTTTGTAGCACTCACCCCATACAGTGACACCATGCCGGCAGCCATCCAGAGAATCGCGATGGTCTCGATGCATACCTCGCCGATTGCACAGCCGGGCAGCGGCGACGCTGGAGGCATGAACATCTCGATCATGGCCGTGGCCGAGCAGCT
>JAODLU010000174.1 GCA_025464125.1 Microbacteriaceae bacterium
GCGTCGGCGCGTGGTCGATCCCCGTGAGCGCCTCGGTGAAGGCCTCCCACTGCAGCAGCTCGCCGTGCGCCTTCGCCGCCTCGATCAGTTCGTTCTGGTTGCGGTTGAACAGGTCGGCGGCCGCCGAGGGCGACAGCGTGGAGGCCCGGCGCAGCCGACCAGCGAGCGAGGCCACCATCGTCTGCACGCGGTCGGTGAGCAGCTGGCGCTGCGCCGCCTCGTCGCGCACGGAGCCGACCGAGCGGGCGGTGGATCCGAAGTCCTTCACGTTCTGCGCGAGCCTGCGGAGCCCGAAGTTGTTGACGACGGCGCCGCCCACCTGGCCGGCGACGTAGCCCGCCATGGCACCGGCATCCGCCTTGGCGAACTTGCGGGAGTAGTCGGTGAGCAGGCGCTTGGCCACGAGCTGGAGCAGCACGTTGTTGTCGCCCTCGAAGGTCACGTAGATGTCGAGGTCGGCACGCAGCTGTGTGAGACGGTTCTCGGCAAGAAATCCTGCGCCACCGCAGGCCTCACGGGCCTCCTGCAAAATGTCGAGTGCGGCCCAGGTGCTGAGCGGCTTCAGCGCGGCAGCGAGGGTCTCGAGATCCTGGCGGTCGGCATCGGTCGCCCGGGCGCCGGAGAAGACACCGTCGAACGCGGTCAGCAGCTTTTCGTGAGCGAACGACATCGCGTAGGTGGTCGCAAGGCGGGGAAGCAGGCGGCGCTGGTGGCGCTGATAGTCGAGGATTACCTCTTCGTCTGTCGGGCTGCCCGCCACGAACTGGCGGCGCTCAGACCCGTACGTGATGGCGATGTCGAGAGCCAGCTTGCTTGCGACGACGGATGCCCCATCCAGCGATACGCGACCCTGCACAAGTGTGCCGATCATCGTGAAAAAACGACGACCCGGGCTCGCGATGTCTGAACTGTAGGTGCCGCTGGCGTCCACGTCGCCGTAGCGGTTCAGCAGGTTCTCGCGCGGCACGCGTACGTCGTTGAAATGCAAACGCCCGTTGTCGATGCCGTTCAGGCCGCCTTTGAGACCGTCGTCTTCTCCGCCGACGCCGGGCAGGAAGCCGTCATCGTCGCGGATCGGCACGTAGAGGGCATGCACCCCGTGGTTGACGCCCTTCACAATGAGCTGCGCGAAGACAACCGCAGCTTTGCCGTGCTGCCCGGCGTTGCCGAGGTAGTCCTTCCACGCGGCGCGGAACGGGGTGTTGATGACGAACTCATCTGCGGCCTCATCGAAGGTGGCCGTGGTGCCTATCGCCGCGACATCCGATCCGTGGCCCGTCTCGGTCATGGCGAACGCACCAGGCATCTCGAGACTCATGATCGCAGGCAGGAAGCGCTCGTGGTGGCGCTGGGTGCCGAGGTGCAGCACCGCCGCACCGAAAAGACCCCACTGCACGCCTGACTTGATCTGCAGGGACGGGTCTGCGAGCACGATCTCTTCGAACGATGCGATGTTTCCGCCGTGATCGTCTGCTCCCCCGAGTGCCTTCGGGAACGCGCGGTGCACCATCTTCTCATCGACGAGAATCTTCAGCTGGCCGAAGACCCTGGCGCGCTGCTCAGCAAGGCTGAGGTCGGCCTGGCGCTGAAGCTCGGGCCGGGCCACCATCTTCAGTGCGTGCCTGCGGGCGTCAGCCCACGTTCCGAGCAGGTAGTCGCCGAGCCACGCGGTATCGATGCCCGTTGCCGGTGTCGTCGCGACTGTCGGGGTTGCTGCGGTGACTGGTCGATTGTCGAGCTGGGTCATGACTGTCGTCTTTTCCGTTGAGTGTGTGTATTTCCACCGTACGAGCGTCGGTCCAGATGCCCAACAAGGTCGTCGCAGAGCCACGAATCGCGCCCGAAGCGCACGCTGCGCAGTTGCGGATTCCTACAACCAGAGCGCGCTTCGACTGTTGCTCTCCTTAGTGCCACCCCCGGCCTAATCCCAGCGCGAGGCAGTAGTCGCCCGGATGATCCCCAGCAGCGCCGCACGCACCTCGGCGTTCTCGGCCACGGCCGGGAACATATCCGCCTCGAGTGTGCGCGCCTGAAGCCACACGGCTCGACCGGATTCCGTGCGGGCTACCACGTGCCTGCGGCCGTCATCCGGATGCTTGTCGCGCGTCACGAACCCGTCGCGGTCGAGACGTTCGAGCGTGCGGGAAATCGTCTGTGCCCGCACCCTCGCGAACTTCGCGAGCTCGGCCTGGCTGAGCGGGTCCCTGTCAAGCAGGTCGAGCACTATGAGGCCGGCGTGAGTGAGCCCGAGTCGGTCGAGGGCATCTGCCCACGCATGTTCGACCATGCGGGCAGCGGTCGAGAGCAGGCGACCTGTCGGCCAGCCGTCCATTCCCTCGCGCACTTCCATTCTGACAATTTACGTCTACCGTGATTAGTAAGCCAGCTGACTAATCGGAGGAACCATGAAGGATTTCATCAGGCAGCTTGTCGTGGCGGTCAGCGCCATAGTCGCCGTCGTCGGGTCGTTCATCGGTTCGGGTGCGGCAGGGGGCACTCCGATCCAGGATGCCGCGGGAGGTGCACTCGCCGCCGACGCTACGGTGATCGCCCCGGGCGGTCCCGCCTTCGCGATCTGGACACCTATCTATGTCGGCCTGCTCGCATACGCCTTTTGGCAGTTTCTGCCGAAGCAGAAATCACTTGCGCGACAGCGTCGTGTCGGCTACCTCGTCGCGGCATCGCTGCTGCTGAACGCGGCCTGGATCCTCAGTGTGCAGTTCGACCTGCTTGCGCTCAGCGTGCCGGTCATCGCGCTGCTGCTCGTCGTGCTGGTCGTCATCTTCCTGCGCCTGCTCGAATCCCGGCCAAACGGCGTGGTCGAGACGGTCGTGCTCGACGGCACGATCGGCCTATATCTCGGGTGGGTGTGTGTGGCTACGGCTGCCGACATCACGGCCTGGCTGGTAGCTACCGGATTCGACGGCTTCGGGTGGAGCAGCAACGGCTGGGGCGTGGCGATTGTGATCGTGGCAGGGCTCGTCGGTCTTCTGCTCGCCATCCGCGGGAGTGGCAGGTTCGCTCCTGCAGCTGCACTGTGCTGGGGACTCGCCTGGGTTGCTGTAGCCCGACTGACCGGCGACCGGCTGTCTGCCCCGACCGCCATCGCGGCGATCATTGCTGTCGCCGTCGTACTCATCGCCACGATCGCATTCCGGGTGCGTGCACGGGCAGCTCGCAGGAACTACCGCACTCCGGGCGCACCTTCAACGGATGCCGCTACGACCGTTCCCGTCGGAACCAGCGCCTGACCCGCTCAGTCACGTTGGCGGGCGGCGGCTCGTTGTAGGCGTGCGCTGGCGCCTGGCCACTCATCTTCTGGATGGCGTCCATGATCTCGTCGGTCGCCTGGCGCCTGGCCTTGCCGGAGTCGGCGGAGCCGTGGCGGGTGACGTCGATGGGCGCACCGAACTCCACCGTGACTTTGGCGAGCCTCGGTCCCTGCGAACCGACTGGCTGGATGTTCTGGGTGCCGGTCAGGGCCACCGGTATGACCGGTGCACCCGAGGTGAGTGCGAGCCAGGCAACTCCGGTGCGGCCCCGATAGATGCGCCCGTCGAGGGAGCGGGTGCCCTCGGGATAGATGGAGAAGGCGTCTCCTGCTGCCAGCACCTCGAGGCCGCTGTTGAGGGCATCCTGCGCTGCGGCCCCAGCGCCACGTTCCACAGGTATGGCGCCGACGCCGCTGAAGAAGGCTTTCGACAGCCAGCCCTTGAAACCTGCGCCCGTGAAGTAACTGGCCTTCGCGAGAAATGAGACTGACCGGGGAGCCACGAGCGTGATGACAATGCTGTCCGCGAATGAGAGGTGATTGCTCGCCATGATCACCGCGCCGTGAGCTGGCACATTTGCGCGGCCGATGATGCGCGGGCGAAATACGAGCCGTGCCAGTGGAGCGAGAAACGCGCGCGAGAGGAACTTCAGCACTAGTTCTCCCAGGGTGGCGGACGGTCAGTCAAGCCTAATTAATTTCGTATTCCAGATCGAGAATGTAAGCACACGGCGGAAGATTCTCACGCATATACGTAGCGAT
>JAODLU010000192.1 GCA_025464125.1 Microbacteriaceae bacterium
ATCGGGGGCGCGGGCCGCGAGCACGGCGCGGATCGCCCGCTCGGCGGCCAGGTCGGCCTCGCTCACGAGGTCGGTGTCGGTGCTCTTGGTGCGCAGTGCCCGCTCGGTGCCGAAGCGGGGCAGCAGCAGCGTCCCGGCCGTCCGCGCGGCCTCGTGGGCGATGTCCAGCAGCTCTTCGGCGGTCATGCCGCCTCCCCCGGGTGGCGGTCGGTCCATGGATGCTCGGCCTCGAGCTGCGCGGCGAGCGAGAGCAGCGTCTCGTCGGCCCCGTGGCGCCCGACGAGCTGCACGCCCATGGGCAGGCCTTCGCTGGTCTCGTGCACCGGCAGGGTGATGGCTGGCAACCCGGTCACATTGGCGAACGACGTGAACGGCGTGTACTGCACCTGCTGGGCGAAATTGCGTTCGGCATCGACGGGGTCATACCAGCCGATCGGGCGAGGGGTCATGGCGAGCGCGGGCGTCAGCACCGCGTCGAACGACGCGAACTGGCGGATGACCGACCGCTCGTATTCCACGAGCGCGAGCTGCGCCTCCGCCAGTGCTCGGGCAGACAGCGCCCTGCCGCCGTGAACCAGCCAGCGGGTCAGCGGCTCGAGGAGGTCGAACCCGTCGTCGCCAACCGGAAGCATGGACGCGCCGGCCTGCCACACGACCAGGAAGTTTGGCGCATATGTCGGGTCAGGGGTCAGGGCCAGGTGCTCCATGCCATGCCCCATCGCCACGAACTCGCGCACGGCAACATCGAGTGCATCGGTTGCTTCGGGTGAGATCCGGATGTCATGGTCACCGTCCCACGGGGAGGTCGTCATCACTCCGAGTTGGAAGCGTCCTTCACCGCGCACGGCCGAAGACAACAGCGGGCCGTCGTCACGATGAGGTGCCCGCACGGTGAACTCGTAGTCGCCGCCCTCGAGCATCGCGTCGAGCAGCATCGCGGCATCAGCCACAGACCTGGCGATCGCGCCTGGCACCACGAGGCCACCGACCGACTGCAGGCCAGAGCCGCTCGGCACCAACCCGCGCGACGGCTTGATGCCCACGAGTCCGCACGCCGCAGCCGGGATGCGAATGGACCCGCCGCCATCGGAGCCAGGCGCAAACGGCAACAGGCCTGCTGCGACTGCGACCGCCGCTCCCCCGCTCGACCCGCCAGCCCCTAGAGACAAGTTCCACGGGTTCCTGGCTGGAGGGGCTACCAAAGATTCGGTGTACGAGGGCATGCCGAACTCCGGCGCGTTCGTCTTGCCGAGACTGATGGCGCCCGCCGCGTCGAGGGCAGTAACCAGCGGATGGGACTCGGTCGGCACGCGACCGTGCAGGAGCCGCGAGCCGTGTCCTGTTGGCACACCTGCCCGGTCGATCAGGTCCTTGTCGGCGAAAGGCAGCCCCCAGAGCGCCGCGGTCCGCGGCAGGTCGAGTGAGTCGGCCCGCTCGCGGGCGGCATCCGCGGTCACTGTCACGAAGGCGCCGATGCCATCCTCGCGGCCGCCGTCGAAGTGTTCGATCCTTGCCAGGTAGTGGTCGACGAGCTGTCTCGGGGTGACTTCGCCTCGCTGCAGCCATTCCCACTGCTCCTGCGCGCTGAGGTGATGGAGTTCGAACATGATTCGAGCCTAAGTCTTGACAATCGCGCGTCGGGCTGGTTGGTTAGTTAGTGAAGTAACTAACCTCACGAACCGGAGCCGCACACATGGACGAAGGCAGGCCGCTCTTCCTCCAGATCGCCGAGCAGGTGGAGAACGACATCATCTCCGGCGCGCTGCCCGAGGAGACGCAGGTGCCATCAACCAACGAGTTCGCGGCGTTCCACAGGATCAATCCAGCCACCGCCATGAAGGGCGTCAACCTGCTCGTCGACGACGGCGTGCTCTACAAGAAGCGGGGCATCGGCATGTTCGTGGCAACTGGATCGCGCGAACGGCTGCTGGAGAAACGCCGCGAACGGTTCAGGGCGGAATTCGTGCGCCCCCTCATGGCCGAGGCCGCAAAACTCGACATCGCCCGCACAGAACTCGAAGACATGATCACCAGGGAGCAGCAATGACCGCAGTAGTCGAGGTGACGAACCTCAGCAGGAAATTCGGCCGCATGATGGCCATCGACGACGTGAGCTTCACGATCGAAGAGAACCGCATCCACGGGCTGCTCGGTCGGAACGGCGCTGGCAAGACCACACTGATGCAGCTGCTCACCGGGCAGCAGTTCGCAAGCTCCGGCAGCATCCGGGTCTTCGGCCAGTCACCTGTCGAGAACGCGGCAGTGCTGCAGCGCACCTGTTTCATCAAAGAGAGCCAGCGCTACCCTGACGACTTTCGGCCGAAGCACGTGCTTCGCAGCGCCGAGTGGTTCTTCCCTGAATGGGATGCCGACTTCGCAGCACAGCTTGTCGATGAGTTCAGGGTGCCGCTCGACCGAAGGATGAAAAAACTGTCCCGCGGCCAGGTCTCGGCAGTCGGAGTCATCGTCGGGCTGGCGTCGCGGGCTCCTCTGACGTTCTTCGACGAGCCATATCTCGGTCTCGACGCGGTCGCCAGGCAGACTTTCTACGACCGGCTGCTCGAGGACTACGCAGAGCACCCGCGCACGGTCATCCTCTCGACCCACCTCATCGACGAGGTCAGCGACCTGCTTGAGCACGTGCTCGTGATCGACGACGGGCGAATCCTGCTCGACGACGATGCGGAAGACCTCAGGGGGTCGGCGACCGTGGTTTCCGGCGCGACCGCACTGGTGGATGCGTTCGCCGATGGCCACGAGGTCATCCGCAGGGAAGCACTCGGAGGACGGGCCGCCGTGACCATCGGGCGGCTGACCCCACAGCAGCGCAACTCGGCTGCAGACGCGGGCCTGGAACTCGGCCCGGTCTCGCTGCAGGAACTGATAGTCGCACGTACCGCAACACCAGCCAGCACGACACCAGGGAAGGTGACAGCATGACCGCCGCAACGATTGACCGCGAGGCACCGCCCGCCACCACGCGACGCCGGGCGATCGCGCCCGTCGTGAAGCTGATGTTCGTCAACACGCGGGCCACGATCGCCACCCCGCTGCTCGTGCTGCTCTTCATCTTCGCCGTGAACCTGGCCATCTGGGCGATCCTCGCAGCGAGCCTGAGTGGCAAAGACAAGGTGGACGCACAGGGCGGGCTCCAGTACAGCGGGGCGAGCCTCTACGTGTTCGTCTACATGATGATCACGGCCATCCTGGCGCTCAACCTGACGTTCCCGTTCGCACTCGGGTACGGCGTGACGCGACGCAACTTCTACCTCGGCGCCTCGCTCTCGTTCGCCATGCTTGCCGTCGGTTACGGCGTACTGCTGACCGTGCTCGGCTACCTCGAACAGGCAACACACGGGTGGGGTTTCGGCGGCCGCATGTTCACCGCTGTCTACTACTCGGATGGCCCGTGGTACGAGCGTCTCTTCGTTTTCACCGTCGGACTGCTGTTTTTCTTCGCCGTCGGACTCGCATACGGAACCGCGTACGCCAGGTGGCGCGCGACCGGTGTGCTCGTCTTCAGCGGGCTGCTGGTGGTTGTCGCTCTCGGCGCAGTCGCCATCCTGACGGCCACCGCGTCGTGGCCCTCCTTCGGAGCGTCGATCGCCTCAGCAGGCCCGACGGGGGTCGCTGAATGGCTGCTCGTCCCGACCGCGATGTTCAGCATCGCCGGATTGATAGTGATCCGCCGGGCCACTCCGAAGAACTTAGGC
>JAODLU010000201.1 GCA_025464125.1 Microbacteriaceae bacterium
CATAGTGGAACACGAGCCCGAGCGATGACTCCTGCGTCGGATTCAGGCCGAGAACCTTGGAGAGCAGCAACGGCCCGAAGCCAGAGACCGTCGCACGCACGGGCACGCCCCTTCCGATGCCGCCGAGCGCGAAATATTCTGTCGGGAAGGATGCGGCCGACCACTTCTGCCCGATGCCGGTCGTGCGCTCGTCGAGCTTCGGGCTGTCAGCGCCGGCGGTGGCGACCCCGGACAGGTCGCCCTTGATGTCTGCAGCGAAAACCGGAACTCCCGCTGCCGACAACTGCTCGGCAAGAACCTGCAGGGTACGTGTCTTACCGGTACCCGTGGCGCCGGCGACCAGGCCATGACGGTTGAGCATCGCGATCGGGATGCGCACCTGCACGCCGGGCACCGCATCCCCGTTCACCACAGCTCCGAGTTCCAGCACGCTGCCGTTGAAGTCGTAGCCAGCGCGGATCGCTTCGAGGGCGGCCGCATCGAGTGGACCCTTCACTGCGTGAGGTGCTGGCGCCGCCGCCGACTGCTCAAGTTTGCGCAGCGCCTCGGTGGCTTGCTCTGCGGCCGCAACTGCTGCTGCTGCATCCGCCCTGGCCTTGTCGAGGTCACCTGTCGCGCTCATGCGACCAGCCTAACCAGCGTCGGGCCCGATGGTTCTGGCGGGCCACACTGCCCAGTCAGTCACCAGTTCGGTACGCACGGTCACCCCGGTGCCCGACCCGGTTGGCACGCGCAGCTGGCCGTTTTCGAGCACGAACGGTTCGGTGATGTCTTCGGCAAAATAGCGATCGGATGCCGAGGTGTCACCCGGCAGGGTGAACCCCGCCATCGCGGCAAGAGCCACATTTGCGGCCCTGCCGATGCCGGTCTCGAGCATGCCGCCGCACCAGACCGGTACGCCGAGCGACAGGCACGCGTCGTGCAGTCGAACTGCCTCGAGATAGCCGCCAACCCTGCCAGCCTTGATATTGATGATGCTGGTGGCTCCCCGCTCGATCGCATCGACCGCGACCCCGGTGTCGACTATCGACTCGTCGAGGCACACCGGCGTCGCGATTGCCTGCGCGAGCAGCACGTGGGAGCGAATATCTTCCTCAACGAACGGCTGCTCGATTAACAGCAGGTCGAACGCGTCGAGCTCACGAAGCCGTTCGAGGTCATCGAGCGTGTACGCGGTGTTCGCGTCTACCTGCAACAGCCCGTCTGGCCCGAGCAACTCTCGAACTGCGGCGACAGGAGCGACATCCCACCCCGGCTTGATCTTCAGCTTGATGCGCTTGTAACCCTGCTCGACATAGCTGCCGACCTCGTCGAGCAGGTCGGGGATCGTCGGCGAGATGCCGACTGATACCCCGCAGTCCACGAACTCGCGCACCGCCCCGAAGTAGCTGCCGAAGCTTGTCTTTGTGGCACGCAGCTGGGCATCGAGCACTGCTGCCTCCACCGCGGCTTTCGCCATGCGATGCCCGACAACGAGGGAGAAGAGGCCGGCCACACCCTCGGCGGTGAAATCGCCGGCGCGGAACAGCGATGGGGTGAGGTAGCGGGTGATCACGTCGACGCATCCCGCTACGTGCTCGCTCGAGTAGAACGGGTCAGCCATCGCAACGCACTCGCCCCAGCCCTCACCGATGTCGGTGATCAGGTGCACAAGCAGCACCTCGCGGCCGGTCTGCCGGGAAAAGGATGTCTCGAACGGGCGCACGAGCGGGATGGCGAGCAGGTGCAGCTCTACGGCTTCGAGCCTCATGCGACTGGCTGTCGCTCTTGCATACCCCACGCCTGCCCGTAGCCGCCATCTGCCTCGGGCTTCGCCATCAGGTCCAGAAAGAGCTGCGCATCGAAGGCTTCAGGGCCAAGCACGCCGATGCCCGACCAGCGACCGGTGGCGAGCAGTTCCAGCGCGATGACAGGATTCAGGGCCGTCTGCCACACCACGCACTGGCAGTCGTACTCCGCCATCGTCCACTCGTTGTCGGAGACGTGATAGAGGTACACCGCGCGGGGGGAGCCGTCATGCGCGGAACCGGTCACGTAGAGGCCGGCGCAGGTCTTGCCGGTCATCCTCGGTCCGAGACCAGCCGGGTCTGGCAGGCCAGCGGCAACGACATCGCGTGGTGCAACCTGCACAGGACCATCGGGCGAACGCACGGTCAGCGGCTCAGTCTTGTCGAGGCCGAGCTGGTGCAGCGTCTTCAGGATGCCGATGAACTCGTTGCCGAGCCCGTACTTGAACGTCGCCTTCCTGGCGTCCACCCACCGCGGCATGAGCAGCACCTCCTCATGCTCGACATTGACGCACTCGACGGGACCGATGCCGTCAGGAAAGTCGAAGACCTCGGGCTCGCTGAAGGGGGCGGTCGTGTACCAGCCGCGATCCTTCTCCCAGATCACTGGAGGGTTCAGGCATTCTTCGATCGTGGTCCAGATGCTGAAGGATGGCGCGAAGATCTCATTGCCCGCCTCATCGGTCACCACGAGATTCGCGCCGTCGCGCACCCCCAGTTCGTCGATCTCACTGAAGAGGTGGTCTGCCGCATAGCGCGCGAACACGTCGCTGAGGCCGGGCTCGACGCCCATGCCGACCAGGGCGAGCCGACCGGCAGTCTCCCAGTCCGGCGCCTGCGCGAACTGGTCGTCGCCGAGCTTCACACCGGTCTGCGTATAGGGATCGGTCGGATGCGGCTCCGACAGGCTCATCGCCATGTCCAGGTAGTCGGCTCCCGCCGCGAGCGCGCCGGCGAAGATCGTCGGCACGAACTTCGGCTCGACGGCGTTCATCACGTGGGTTACCCGGTGCGCAGTTGCGACGCTCGCCACGTCATCCGGGTTCGACGCATCGATTCTGGCGGCGATAAAACGGTCGCCCTGCTGCCCGTGTTTCGCCTCGATCCAGGCGATGGTCGCCTCCGCCCGACCGAGGTCGAAGTCGCTCACCACGATCGTCTCGAAGAAGGTTCGGCGAGCGGCAATCTTGGCGATCGCATTTCCGACGCCACCGGCGCCGACCAGGAGGATTCTCATGAGCCAACGTTAACGACAGAACGGCCCCCACGTCAGACGTGGGGGCCGTTCTGGTGACGATCCGGAAGCTGACTACTTGGTCAGTGCCTCGAGGGTCGGGTTGTTCTTGTACGACTCTGCGGCGTTGTCCTTGGTGACAAGCTCCGGCGCGAGGTAGTACGTGGGGACATCAACTGCACCGTTGTTGGTGGCGTCAGCGTTGGTCGACGCCTTCTTGCCAGCCGCAAGCTGCTTGACCATGCTCACGGCCTGGGCAACGAGCTTCGTGGTGTCCTTGTTGATGGTGGAGTACTGCTCTCCCGTCATGATCAACGGGATCGATGCAGCTTCCGAGTCCTGACCGGTGACGACTGGCATGACCGGGGTGGCCTTGCCTGCAGCCTTGATCGAGGTGATGATGGCGCGAGCCAGGGTGTCGTTCGGCGAAAGAACGCCGTTCAGCACTGCGCTCGAGTAGTTGCCGGCGAGCAGGGTGTCCATACGGGTCTGCGCGTTGGCTGCAAGCCATCCGGTGGTCTGCGTCTGGGCGATCGCGGTCTGACCCGAGACAACCTTCAGCGTTCCATCGGTGATCTTCGGCTGCAGCACCTTCATGGCGCCGTCGAAGAACACAGCCGCGTTCGGGTCGGTGGATGCACCCGAGAACAGCTCGATGTTGTAGGTTTTCGCGTCAGGGAAGCGAGCCTTCATGCCGTCGAGGAGGGCCTGGCCCTGGAGCTCGCCGACCTTCTCGTTGTCGTAGGCCACGTAGTAGTCAACGTTCTTCGTGTCCTGGATGATGCGGTCATACGCGATGACCTTGGCACCGTTGTCGTGCGCTGCCTTGACCTGCTAACCGAGCTGCTTGCCATCGAAGGCACCGATGATCAGGACCTTGGCACCCTTGGTGTTCATGGTCGAGATCTGGCTGGCCTGCTCCGACGCCGTGTTGGCCGACGGGGCGTACTGGACGTCAGCCTT
>JAODLU010000215.1 GCA_025464125.1 Microbacteriaceae bacterium
TCAAAGACAAGGGTCGCATCGGGTCCGACGAGGCGAACCGGCTGAGTGCACTCGTGTCGGGAACGACGGACAAGGCCGACTTCGCCGACGCCGACTGGGTGATCGAGGCGGTCTTCGAAGAGCTGGGCGTCAAACAGGACGTGTTCGCCGATGTCGAGCAGTACATCTCCCCGACTGCGGTTCTCGCAACGAACACGTCTTCGCTCTCCGTTGACGAGATCGGCGCAAAGCTGAAGCACCCCGAGCGTCTTGTCGGCTTCCACTTCTTCAACCCGGTGGCTGTCATGCCCCTTCTAGAGGTTGTGAAGGCGACAAAGACCGATGACGAGACACTCAGCACCGCGATGGTCACCGCCGCGAAACTATACAAGAACGCCATCATCACCAGGGACACTCCCGGGTTCGTCGTAAACCGCATCCTCGCCAAGTTGCTCGGTGAAGCGATGCACGCTGTCGACAGTGGCACGCCTTTCGAAGTCTTGGCAGACGCAGTGCAGCCGCTCGGCCTGCCGATGACGCCCTTCGAGCTGCTCGAACTCGTGGGGCTGAAAGTGGGGGCACACGTGCTCGACACCCACCACGCTGCCTTCCCCGACCGCTTTTTCGAAAGCGAAAACCTGCACAAGCTCGCGGACTACGGCAAGATCTTCGAACGTGATGCCAAGGGAAAGATCAAGGGCATCGACAAAGGCGCACTCGACATCGTCAAGGGCGGTACGACGCCCATGAAACCCGAGGAGATCCTGCGGAGGCTCGAGGACGGCCTGGCCGACGAGATTCACCGCATGCTCGAAGACAAAGTCGTGGCAGCGCCGGAAGACATCGACCTCGCCATGATTCTCGGCGCAGGCTGGCCATTCCAGATGGGTGGTGTCACGCCGTATCTCGACCGGGTTGGAGCGTCGGAGCGTGTGTTCAACGACACCTTCCACCACCCTGTAGTTCGCGGCCACCAGTAAGGGCCGTCAACCGCTGGGCTCGGCGTTTTCGAGAGTCCAGCGGTGGGCCCAGCGGTTCGCAAGGCCCAGCGGGTTCGAGGGGCTTAGCGGTTCAGCGGGCTCATGTCCGCGTACCGATCGCCAACCGCCGGGTAGAGCTCGCTCAGAACCTCGAGCGCCTCGCGTGGCAGTTCGAGGCTTTCCGCCTCGACGTTTTCCTCGAGGTAGGCCACTCGCTTGGTGCCAGGGATTGGCGCGATGTAGTCGCCCTGGGCGAGCAGCCAGGCGAGAGCAACCTGTCCGGGTTTAGCGCCGAGATCTTTCGCAACCGCATCGACCTGCTTGACGATTCGCTGGTTCTTGGCCAGGTTGGCGGCTTCGAACCGGGGGTTGTTCTGTCGGAAGTCGGTCTCTTCGAATTGGTCGAGGGACGTGATCGTGCCGGTCAGGAATCCACGCCCAAGCGGTGAGTAGGGCACGAAGCCGATGCCCAGCTCGCGAAGGAGCGGCAGCACTTCTTTCTCGACATCCCGCGACCACAGTGAATATTCGGTCTGCACCGCGGTGACAGGATGCACGGCATGCGCCCTGCGGATGGTGTCGGGCGCCGCCTCCGACAGCCCATAGCCGAGGATCTTGCCTTCCGAAATGAGTTCGGCCAGCACCCCCACCGTCTGCTCGATTGGCGTATTCGGATCCATGCGGTGCTGGTAGTACAGATCTATGTAGTCCGTGCGCAGTCGCGTGAGTGAGCCCTCTACAGCGAGCCGCACGTTTTCCGGACTGCCGTCCATGCCTCTTGTGGCATCCGTGCGGTGCAGGATAGTGCCGAATTTGGTGGCGATCTGTACCTCTTCGCGCTTGCCGGCGAACGCGCGCCCGAGCAGTTCCTCGTTCGTGTACGGACCGTAGATCTCAGCAGTGTCGAAGAACGTAACGCCAAGGTCGACAGCTCGGTGAAGTGTTCTCGTGGCGCCAGCGTCGTCCTGTCCGGCCCCTGAGTAGAAGGCCGACATGCCCATACAGCCGAGTCCGAGTCGTGCGATCTCGAGGCCGTTGGTTCCCAGCGTGATTTTTTTCATAGTCACATCATTCTCGTCGCTTCGCGACCGCGAGGTGGTGGCTGCCACACTCGCGGTCGCAGAGGCGGTCAGTTCTCCAGGTAGTGGATCACTTCGTCAGGTCGCGCGCTGAAGCCTTCGCGCGTCGTCGGCTGGAGCCCTTCGAGTTCAGCCTGGATGAGCAGGGCGAGCGGAACCGAGTGAGGCCTGCCCTGGCCGAAGCCGCCGGTGATGAACCACAGTCCAGGCTGCGCTGTGCGTCGCCAGGCGTTGCGTATCTCGCCCTGGATGTCCATGCCGGTGATTTCGCCGACCCTCTCGGCCACCTCGTCACCGAAGAACATACGAACGTCTTCTTTGAGATTCAGGTAGCCGGTGCAGAGGATGACGGTGTCGAACTCGAGCACCTCTCCGGAGCTGCGCTTGAGGCCATTCTCGACGAACCCGTCGACCTCGTCGGTCTGCACGATCCTGATCTTGCCCGCAGCGATAACGTCTCCCGCGCCGACGTCCAGGTAGTAGGGGCCGCCACGTCGCAACGACCTCATCAGGTAGCCGGTGCCGTCCTCGCCGAAGTCGATCTTGAGGCCTGCCTTACGCAGCTTCTCGATCATCGCGCCCTCGCTTTCGGCCGCAGCAGCGGTGGCTGCTTTCAGTCCGTCCAGCATCCTGGGGTAGACGAAGTCCGAGTAGCTGACGAGGTCTTTCTCTTCGGTTGACCTGCTGCGGTCGAGGAACGCCCCGTAGACCGCGCTCGACGTGTCGACGTGGGTGTACATCGTGGCACTGCGCTGCAGCATTGTCGGTTCGGCCCCATGGTTATAGAGGTCGAAGGCGATGTCGAAGGCGCTCGTTCCCATGCCGATGATCAGCACCTTCTGGCCGACGAAGTCGCGGCCGGACTTGAAGGTCTCCGAGTGGATGACGTTGCCGGTGTATGCCTCGAGGCCGGGGATGTTCGGCTTGTTCGGCGTGCCGCTGATGCCACCGGTTGCGATGACAACGTGCTTGGGGTGCATGACCTGCTCGGTGCCGTCCTCGGCGCGAAGAGTCACCGTCCACTCGGCTGTGGCGTCGTCGTACGTTCCGCCCAGGAATTCAGTGGACGTTCGCGCATTCACCTCCATGCTCTTCGCGTAGTACTCGAGCCAGTCGCCCAGCTTGTCCTTCGGAATGTAGGACGGGAATGTCAGTGGATAGTCCATATCGGGAAAGTGCGAGAGGTCGGTTAGCGTGTGCAGCGCCAGCGATTCGTAGCGATCGCGCCAGTTGTCACCGATCCGGGCATTGCGCTCCACGATGAGCGCATCGACGCCAACAGAGGCGAGCCTCGACGCCATCATCAGGCCGGAGTGACCGCCTCCGACGACGAGCACCTCAGGATCACGTTCGGAGTACGAGGCAAGAGCTGCCTCACGGTGATCACGCCAGCTCTTGGTCGTGTCGTTCCGGTCAACACCAATGCCAGACGGACGCAGTGTGGCAACTTCGTGCCCGCGCAGCTCGCGCAGGTAGGTGAACAGGGTGATCGCCGAATAGCCATCGCCGTCCTTCGCCAGCCGAACCACTGCCTCTGCGTGGCCGTATGTGGTCTCGAACTGCAGGAATCCCTCGATGACATTACCTTCGCCGCGCTGGATCCAAATCGGGCGGGTACGACGCTCGTCGATATGGAAGTCATGAGGGGCGATCTCTTCCGCTGCACCGAGAATGCGATCGGCAATCGCATCCGGTCCTCCGATCCACCCCCAGTCCCAGGTGAACGCGATGACGTCACGCCAGTATGCGTCAGCGTGGAAAAGCGCCCTCGTTGCGTCCTTGTCGCGAGCGGCAACCGCCCGTTCGAATTCGAGGTACCAGCCCTCGACGGCCTTCGTGGCCTCCTCGTGCTTTTCCAGGATGGCAGATTCGAAGAATCCCATAGTGCGGCTGTCCCTTCGTCTTTGAATACAGCGTGTGCTGGGGCGGGTGGTTCGCGCAGCACTTAAGGCGATGCTACAGCGTGAGGGGCAGACGCTACAACGAAACTGCAACCCTCACCGAGTCGAACAGTGCCGGTCGGGGCCGGTTTCAGCCGCGTCGCTCTGAACCCAGACGGCGCTCCTCTGAAACACCTTCGGGTAGTGGACGAGCAATCGGAATCCTGCTGCCGAGCACCTGGGCTACGAGGTCCCTGGCGATCTGCTGGGGCGTAAGGCCCACTTCCTCCATGATCTCGGCGCGAGTCGCGTGCTGTAGGAATTCGTCCGGCAGTCCGAGTTCCGTGAGCGGAGTGTCAACACCCGCGGCCCTGAGTTCCTGCCTGATTCGAGTGCCGACTCCTCCAACGCGGATGCCGTCCTCGATGGACACCACGATGCGGTGCTCCCTTGCGAGCTCGATAACACTCGACGCTACTGGGACGACCCAGCGGGGGTCCACGACAGTTGCGCCGATGCCCTGCGCCGCCAGCCGTTCAGCGACCTCGAGTCCGAGTTCGGCCATGGGGCCGACGGTCACGATCAGCACGTCTTTGTGGGGCGCCTCGCGCAGCACGTCAACGCCGTCGGGGGTTCGCCTCACCGCATCGATCTCATTGCCCACTGAGCCTTTGG
>JAODLU010000231.1 GCA_025464125.1 Microbacteriaceae bacterium
CGGGCATTCGGGTAGACCTCGAGACGGTGGTCCACGCCAGCCACGGTCAACAGTTCTTCGAGGGCATCCGCCATCTCGACCGGGTAACTGTCGTCGTGGTCGGCACCAGCAACGTAGACGCGTGCCGCGATCGTCGACATGTACGTCGAGGGGCTGAGCTCCGAATCGGTCACCAGTCGGCCGCCGTGGAAGCTGGCCGCAGCTGCGACCCTGTCGGGATACGTGCCGGCCACGGCCATCGAGATGCCGCCGCCAAGGCAGTATCCAGTGGTGCCGACCTTCGTTCCGAGCACATCGGACCGCGAGGCGAGGTAGTCGAGAAACGCGCGGCTGTCGTCGGAGGCGCGACGGGTGTCAGTCGATCCCATGAGCGGCGCCAGCGCGGCGCCGATGTCACCCGATGCAAACAGTTCCATCGGCGAAAGCGGCGTGTACGGCCCGGCGCGATAGTAGAGGTCGGGCAGCAGCACTACGTAGCCGGCCGCCGAAAGCCTGCGTGCCATGTCGAGCAGGGTCGGCCGGATGCCAAGGCCGTCCATGTAGAAGATCACCGCCGGGTGGGCCTCGCCATCGCCCGGGGTGAAGACGTAACACGGGCAGTCGCCGTCGCCGGTGTGAAGTGTGACTTGTTCTTCGCTCATGACCTCGTCGTCCTATCTGTGAATCGTGCACGTCGTCGTGTTCACAGCCTAAGTTCTGGCGAACACCCATGCTTCTCGGAGTACCGTTGGATGATGCATCCAGCCATCTCAACGGTCGGCGAACTGCGGGCTTCAGGGCACATCCAGAAGACCCTCCGCGTCGAGATCCGCGAAAACCTCCTTGCCGCCCTCAGCGAGGGCCGCGACCCGTGGCCTGGGCTGCATGGCTTCGAATCCACCGTCATCCCGCAACTGGAGCGCGCCCTCATCGCCGGGCACGACATCGTGCTGCTTGGTGAGCGTGGCCAGGGCAAGACCCGGCTGCTGCGCACCATGGTCGGCCTGCTTGACGAGTGGTCGCCGGTCATCGCAGGTTCTGAACTCGGCGAGCACCCGTTCGAGCCCATCACGACCGCGAGCCTTCGCCGTGCCGCAGAGCTCGGCGATGACCTGCCGGTCGCATGGCGAGGGCGCGACGAGAGGTACGCCGAGAAGCTGGCGACACCCGACACGAGCGTTGCCGACCTCATCGGTGACGTCGATCCGATGAAGGTCGCAGAAGGCCGCTCGCTCGGCGACCCCGAGACGATTCACTTCGGGCTCATCCCGCGCAGCCACCGTGGCATTGTGGCCATCAACGAGCTGCCAGACCTGGCCGAGCGCATCCAGGTCGCGATGCTCAACGTTATGGAGGAGCGCGACATCCAGATCCGCGGCTACGTGCTCAGGCTGCCGCTCGATGTGCTGGTGGTGGCGAGCGCCAATCCCGAGGACTACACGAACCGCGGGCGCATCATCACGCCGCTGAAGGACCGTTTCGGTGCCGAGATCCGCACCCACTACCCGACCGAGCTGGCTGACGAGATCGCGATCATCCGCCAGGAATCCGAACTCGTGGCCGATGTGCCCGACTACCTCGTCTAGATCCTGGCCCGGTTCACCCGTGCCCTTCGCGAGTCGAGCGCGGTCGACCAGCGCAGCGGCGTGAGCGCCAGGTTCGCGATAGCGGGCGCAGAGACGATTGCAGCCGCCGCCATTCACCGTGCGACGCGCCAGGGCGAGCAGGATGCCGTGGCTCGCCCGGTCGATCTTGAAACCGCTGTAGACGTGCTCGGCGGCAAGATCGAATTCGAGTCGGGCGAGGAGGGCCGGGAGGATGAGATTCTCGACCACCTGCTGCGCACTGCCACCGCCGAGACCGTCAGGTCGCACTTCCACGGCCTCGACTTCGGCGTGCTGGTTGACGCAATCGAGAGCGGCGTGATGGTGACCACCGGTGAGCAGGTGACAGCACGAGACTTTCTCGCGGGCCTGCCAGCTCTTGGCGAATCGGAACTCTACGACGAGATCTGCACACGGCTCAACGCGACGAACGATGGCCAGCGCGCTGGTGCGATCGAGCTTGCCCTCGAGGGGCTCTACCTGATGCGCAGGATCAGCAAGGAGACCGGCGGGGGCGAGACCATTTATGGCTAGGGCCAACCGCCGACTCACCCGCGCCTCCCGCTACGGCAGGTATGACGGCGGGCCAGACCCCCTGGCCGCGCCGATCGACCTGACAGAGGCGCTCGACGCCATAGGCGAAGACGTGATGGCTGGGTACTCGCCCGAGGCCGCGATGCGCGAGTTCCTGCGCCGCGGCGGCCGCAATCAGGCCGGCCTGGACGAACTGGCGCGCCGCGTCACCGAGCGCCGCCGCGACCTCACCCGCCGGCACAACCTCGACGGCACCCTGCGGGAGGTCAAGGAACTCCTGGACAAAGCCGTCCTCGCCGAGCGCCGCCAGCTCGCCCGCGACGTCGAGATGGACGACGGCGACCGCACCCTGGCGGAGATGCAGCTGGACAACCTACCGGCATCCACCGCCGCCGCGGTCAGTTCCCTGAGCGACTACGACTGGCGCAGCAGCGAGGCCCGCGCGGATTACGCGAAGATCAAGGACCTGCTCGGGCGCGAGATGCTCGATCAGCGCTTCGCCGGCATGAAGAACGCGCTGGAGAACGCGACCGACGCTGACCGCGCCGCGATCAACGAGATGCTTTCCGACCTCAACGACCTGCTCGATGCGCACAAGCGCTGC
>JAODLU010000246.1 GCA_025464125.1 Microbacteriaceae bacterium
CGTCATGAAGATCGTCGGCAGTGCCTACGCGTGCGGGCAGAACCAGAGCGGCAGCGGTTTCGTGGTTTCGCAGAACCGGGTGATCACGAACGCCCATGTTGTCGCCGGCGTGACCCAGCCTGTCGTGCAGTCGTCCGACGGACGCAGCTGGAACGGCAGGGTCGTCTATTTCGACACCGTCAACGACCTCGCGGTGATCGCGGTAAGCGGCATGCCGGTCAGCCCGCTCGCCATCGGCAAGACGCTCGCCACGGGTACGTCAGCGGTCTTCGACGGCTACCCGCTCGGTGGCCCTTTCAGCTCGAAGCCTGCAGCGGTGCAGGGCATCAGCACGGTGAACGTGCCTGATGTCTACGGCAACAACCCGAGCCCCCGCGAGATCTACACGCTCGCCGCAGACGTGCAGCAGGGCAACTCGGGCGGCCCGTTGATCGACGCCGCAGGATCGGTCGCCGGGGTGGTTTTCGCGAAGTCGACGACGACTCCTGCAGGATTCGCGCTCACCATCGCGGAACTCGGCCCAGTCGCGCGACAGGCCGGGTCACTCACCAGCTCGGTCGACTCAGGGCACTGCACGACCGAGTAGCACCGCTAGAGCGGGGCGCGGCCTGTCACCACTGTGCCGTCGAAATCGTCAGAGTGCGCGACCGTCGCTGCAAGGCCCGCATTTTCGAAGAGTGCGGCGGTGAGTGGTGCCTGCTGTTCGCCCGTCTCGATCAGCACCGAGCCGCCGGCAGCCAGCCAGCCACCTGCCGAATCGGCTATGCGGCGATGAAAGTCGAGGCCGTCTGCACCCCCATCGAGAGCCATACGGTGTTCATGGATGCGCGCCTCTGGCGGCATGGTCGCGATCGCCTGCGTTGGCACATACGGGGCATTGGCGACGAGCACGTCGACCCGCCCGCGCAAAGCGCGCGGCAGCGCATCGAAGAGGTCGCCCTCGAAGACCCGGAGCGGCGGCAGGTTCCTGCGCGCGCTCCTCACGGCAGCCGGATCGAGATCCGCTGCGTAGAGGTCGAGCCCGGGCATCCTCGCGAGGAGTGCCGCGCCGATCGCGCCCGCGCCGCAGCAGAGGTCGACGACGACGGGTGATGCGCTCCCGAGGCCGGCCGCTCGCCCGACCACCACCCCGGAACGGGTGAAGTCTGGCAATGGGTGCTCGGATGACCCTCCGGAGAGCCATTCGCCAGACTTCACGGCTGGCAGCGCGGGTCGGGGCGCGAGCGCGGGGCTCGCGGCGAGCGCCGCACGCTCGACCAGGAACCCCGTGCGGAATCGCGGCACGAAGACGCCGGGCTCGACGAGGATGCGCAGGCCGCAGAATTCGGCCCAGCCGAGGATCTGCTCGAGCGGCTCTCCGGCGACCCTGCGGGCGATCATCGCGTCGAGGTCCCCTCCGGATTCCACGATCAGGCGTGCCTCATCCTCTGCGAACACGCAGCCTGCAGCCCTGAGGGCGAGAACGATCTCAGCCTCGGCTGGCACCGCGCAGCATCCTTCCGGCGATCGCGAGCGAACCGATCCCGACCGCGAGGATGAACGCGCTGGCCAGCGCGAGTGCTGCCCATGCAACGATCTGCCAGCCTTCGAATCTCAGGCCTGCGACCCAGCGCACCATGAAGTTCGCGCTTGCGGCGACGGGGAAGGTGAAGATCCAGAACTGGAATCCAAATTTCAGCTTGCGGTACTGCGGAATGAGCAGCAGCTGCACCAGCAGCATGACGACGACCACGCCAGCGAGCACCTGTTCCACCTCGTCCTCAGCACCCGGATGCATCACGAGCCAGGCAACGCCAGCGCTCGACGGTGCCGCCAGGAACGCGGACAGCGCAGGCACCACTGGCGCAGGAGCCGGGCCGCCGGTGAGATGGCGTGCCATCACAACCGTGCCGAAGCTGAGCCAGAAGAAGATCCCAGCGCCGAAGGCCATCAGCGCACCCTCGTGCAGTCCGACCGTCGTCAGGCCGATGGAGGCGATGAACGGGCCAGCGACGACCGCGATGAAATACCCGCCATGCAGGGTGTCCTGGCCGAGACCTCGCCCGAGCCACGTTGCCATCAAATAGCCGATCAGCACCAGCAGCACGATCACGAACGCGACAGTGACCCACTCGCCGACGACGGGAAAATACTGGGCATAGTGCGACACGAGCAGGATGCCGACCACGGGGATGAAGGCGGTGAACGGTGCGGTCGCCGGCTCCCTGAAGTCGGCGCGGAACCGCCCAGGCACGCTGAGGGCGCGCACGAAATAGACGATCGAGAAGATGAGCCAGAGCGCCGCGCTGAGTCCGTAGAGCAGTTCAGCCGGCCACCGTGGGGCACCGAGCAGCTGGATTGCACCGACCCAGCCGCCGGCAAGGCCAGCCAGTCCGAGGGTCATGCCGAACAGGCCAAGGGGAAACGGTTCCCTGCGGGCAACTGCTGCCGAGGTCGCCTTCACGGATGCAGTGGTCATCTGGCTAACGCTACGGCTAGGAGCGCGAAGCCAGTTGCCGCGCCGCCGACGCCGCAGCGCGTGCCAGCTCATGTTCGTCTGCATTCTCGAGCCGGGCATCCGTCACGACCGCCTGGCCGTTGACGAAGAGGCGGGTGAGCGGGGGCATGCCGCCAAGGGCGAGAGCGGCAACCGGGTCAGCGATGCCCGCATGCTCCACGCCGTCGATGCGCCACAGGGCGAGGTCGGCGAGCTTGCCGGGTTCGATCGAGCCGATCTCCGCAGACCTGCCGAGCACGCGAGCCCCGCCCATGGTCGCCATCCACAGCGCCTGGCGTCCGCTCAGCTGGTCGGCTCCCGCGCGCAGGCGGTTCATCAGCAGCGAGTTGCGGATCTCAGTGCCCAGCTGGCCCGATTCGTTGGATGCCGCCCCATCGACCCCGAGACCGACAGCGACCCCGGCGCGCAGCAGCTGCGGCACTGGCGCGATGCCTGCCGCCAGTCGCGCGTTTGACGAGGGGCAGTGCGCAACTCCGGTGCCGGTAGCCGCGAACTTGCCGATCGACGCGTCGTCGAGGTGCACGCAGTGGGCCATCCAGACGTCGTCGCCCAGCCAGCCGAGGCTCTCGAGGTAGTCGGTCGGTCCCATGCCGAACTTCTCGTGGCAGAACGCGTCCTCTTCGACTGTTTCGGAACCGTGAGTGTGCAGTCGCACGCCGAGTTGGCGGCCAAGCACCGCCGATTCCCGCAGCAGGTCACTGGTCACGGAGAACGGCGAGCATGGCGCAAGCGCGACGCGCACCATCGAGTCGAAACCTGGATCGTGGTAGCGGGCGACAGTGTCTGAGCTGGACTGCAGGATGGCGTCCATGGTCTCGACGGCGAAGTCGGGCGGCA
>JAODLU010000260.1 GCA_025464125.1 Microbacteriaceae bacterium
TCTCGTGCTTCCCGGCCTGCTCGGCTTCGGCGGGTACTACCTGCGCAGGTTCACGCGTTCGCTGCGCTACAGCATTGCGGGAACCCCCGACGGCATCAGGGTCGGCTTCGGGCTGCTGTCGACCAGCAACGAGACCCTGCCGCCAGGGCGCATCCACTCGGTCGAGGTCAGCCAGTCGCTGCTCTGGCGGCCGGCCGGCTGGTGGGAGATCCGCGTGAACCGGGCAAGCCACTCCTCGAACCGGGGTGCTGCGAACCAGGCGAACACGACCATCCTGCCGGTGGGCAATGTGTCAGAGGTTGCTCGTGTGCTCGAGCTGATGCTGCCTGAACTGATCGGGTCGGATGCCGCCACCCTCATCGAGAACGGCCTCTCCCGCCGTCGCTCCGACGCGTTCACCAACTCCCCACTTCGCGCCGCCTGGCTTCTGCCGTTCTCCTGGCGTCGCAACGGGTTCCTTCTCACCGCAGGGTCGGTGGTGCTGCGCCGCGGTGCCATCTGGCGCAAGCTCGTGATCGTGCCGCAGCCCCGCCTGCAGAGCATCGCGCTGCACCAGGGTCCTGTCCACAGGGTGCTGCGCCTCGCCTCCGTGCAACTGCACACAGTGCAGGGCCCAATCCGGGCGGAGCTGAACGGCATCGACCGCGACACCGCCATCGCGTTCTTCGGCGACGTGGCCGAGGCAGCCGTGCGCACTGCGCAGCTCGACACCTCCCACCGCTGGCGTGCCGGCGAGGTCATCGCGTGAGCGCGGCTGAACGGTCAGGCCGACTGGGCATCGGAATCGTCGGGGCCGGCATGGTCGGACCGGTGCTTGGCGCGGCGCTCGCGGGAGCTGGCCACGCGATCGTGGGCATCTCGGCGATCTCGGAATCGAGCAGGGAGCGGGCGGATGCGATGCTGCCAGGAGCCCCCATCCTCGAGATTCCCGTGCTGGTCGAACGCAGCGAACTGGTCATTCTCGCGGTGCCGGCGAGTGAACTGGCGTCCCTCGTGGCCGGACTCGCGGCGACCGGGGCCTGGCAGCCAGGGCAACTTGTCATGCACACGGCTGCCGAATACGGCACAGGTGTGCTGGGCCCGGCTACGGCATCCGGCGCTATTCCCCTCGCCATTCACCCGGCCATCTCGTTCACCGGAACCAGCATGGATCTGTCGCAGCTCTCCGGCGCATACTTCGCGGTGACCGCACCTGGCCCGGTGCAGCCGATCGGGCAGGCTCTCGTGGTGGAGATGGGCGGCGAGCCGGTGATCGTGGCCGAGGCAGACCGCGCGGCATACGCTGAGGCGATCGCGACGGCCACGAGCTTCTCAGCGGCAATCGTCGACCAGGCGACCGCGATGTTGTCGTCGATCGGCATTGAGGCACCCGGTCTCATGCTGGCGCCTTTGGTCAAATCTTCGGTCGATAATGCACTTCGACGGGCACCCAGGCCGTCCTGAGCACCGGCTTCGGCACCCCTCGAGGCCGACTACCATCGAGGGGTGCCCACCGTCGTTGCCGAGACCATTGCCGAGTTGAGGGCTTGCCTCACGACTGCGCGATCAGAGGGCAGCAGTGTTGCGCTCGTTCCCACCATGGGTGCGCTGCATGAAGGACATCTCGCGCTCATCCAGCGGGCTCGCGAGCTGGCTGACGTCGTTGTCGTGTCCATCTTCGTAAACCCCCTGCAGTTCGCCGCAGGCGAGGATCTCGACAAATACCCGCGCACTTTCGACGAAGACCTGGCTCATCTGGAAGAGCTCGATGCAGCACTTCTCTTCCTGCCGAGCGTCGACGAGGTCTATCCCGACGGGCAGAAGCAGACCAAGGTGGTTGCGGGTCACGTCGGCTCGCTCTACGAGGGACGCACGCGGCTCGGCCACTTCGACGGGGTGCTCACCATCGTGGCCAAGCTGCTCAACATCGTGCAGCCAGACGTCGTGGTGTTCGGCCAGAAAGACGCCCAGCAGGTCTTTTTGGTGCAGCGCATGGTCATCGACCTCAACATGCCGGTGCGGGTAGAGGTTGTGCAGACGGTCCGCGAACCAGACGGCCTCGCGCTGTCGAGCCGCAACCGTTTCCTCGACGTGAAAGAGAAGCGGGCAGCACTCGGCCTGTCGATCGCGCTCGAGGCTGCTGAGTCATCGGCTGACAGGGGAACGGATGCCGTGCTGGCCGCAGCCCAGTCTGCGGTGGCGGGTGCCGCACTCGTCGACCTCGACTACCTGGCACTCGTCGACCCGAAGACCTTCCTGCCGGTGGACGACAATTACCAGGGCAAGGCGATCGTGCTGATCGCGGCCAGGGTCGGAACCACGCGACTGATCGATAACGAGACGATCTTCCTGTCTCGCCGCTCCTGAGTCGCCCCATAAGCTGGAAATCATGACCGAGCAGACGCCAGCCCCGGAGCCAACCGAGGAGGAGCTGTCTGAACAGACGCTCATTCGTCTCGCCAAGCGCGAGCGGCTGAACGCATCAGGCGCAGAGGCTTACCCGGTTTCCGTGCCGATCACGACCACGATTCCCGAGGTGCGGGCGAGGTTCCCCCAGCTCGAGATCGACAGTGTCACCGGCGAGATCGTTGGCATCGCCGGCCGGGTGGTGCACCTGCGCAACACCGGCAAGCTCTGCTTCGCGTCCCTCCAGTCCGGCGATGGTTCGCGCATCCAGGCGATGGTGTCGCTTGCCGAGGTCGGTGAAGAGTCACTGGCGGAATGGAAAGACCTGGTCGACCTGGGCGACCACCTCTTCGTGTCCGGCGAGGTCATCTCCAGTCGTCGTGGCGAACTCAGCGTGATGGTGAAGGAATGGAAGATCGCGGCGAAGGCTGTGCGCCCGCTGCCGAACCTGCACGCCGAGCTCAGCGAGGAGACGCGCGTTCGCCAGCGCTACCTCGACCTCATCGCCCGCGAGGGTGCCCGCCAGATGGTGCGCAATCGCGCCGGCGCTATGGCGTCCCTGCGCAAGACGTTCGACGACCACGGCTACCTCGAGGTCGAGACGCCGATGCTGCAGACAATGCATGGCGGGGCATCCGCTCGTCCTTTCGTCACCCACAGCAATGCCTTCGACACCGAGCTGTTCCTGCGCATCGCCCCTGAGCTGTTTCTGAAGCGCGCCGTGGTCGGGGGCATCGAGCGAGTTTTCGAGATCAACCGCAACTTTCGCAACGAGGGCGCCGACTCCACCCACTCGCCGGAGTTCGCCATGCTCGAGGCATACCAGGCATACGGCGACTACAACCAGATGGCCGACCTCACCCAGGAGATGATCCAGAACGCTGCTCTCGCCATCGCGGGTTCACACATCGTCACCTGGGCAGACGGCACAGAATACGACTTCGGCGGCGACTGGCAGCGCATCTCGATGTACGAATCCCTGAGCGAGGCCGCGGGCCGTGAGATCACCCCCCAGACCCCGACGGATGCCCTGCTCGCGTTCGCGAAAGAGCTGGGTGTCGAGGTGCACCTCCCCACTCACGGCAAGCTCGTCGAGGAACTGTGGGAACACTTCGTGAAGGGCGGGCTGCAGAGCCCCACATTCGTCATGGACTTTCCCGTCGACACCTCCCCGCTCGTGCGAGCACACCGATCGAAGCCCGGGGTTGTCGAGAAGTGGGACCTCTACGTGCGCGGGTTCGAGCTGGCCACCGCATACTCCGAGCTCGTCGACCCCGTTGTGCAGCGCGAGCGTTTCGTCGAACAGGCGAAGCTCGCGGCCGGCGGTGACCCTGAGGCAATGCGCCTCGACGAGGAGTTCCTGCAGGCGCTCGAGTACGGCATGCCGCCGAGCGGCGGAATGGGCATGGGCATCGATCGCCTGCTGATGGCGCTTACCGGGCTCGGTATCCGCGAGACCATCCTCTTTCCGCTCGTCAAGTAGGTTTCGCCCTCCCTCAGGCGGGGCAGGGTATCGTTCCCTGCGTGAGCAGCTACCTTCCCAAGGAACCCAAAGACACGTCGAAGCCGTCGCCGACGCGCATCGCGATTTGGGTATTCGTTGGGCTTGTCGGGCTGTCGTCGGTGATCGCGGGCATCATCGGAGTAATCCAGCACGGGTAACGCCCTCCGGGAGCCGCGATTCCTTTTGATAGGAATCCTCGCTATCGCGTGGGTCATCGGTCTATCCTGAAGCTCTCGCTCCCTGGATAGGACGATCATGCGCGCTCGCACACCCCTCGCCCTTGTAGCTGCTGCCGCGCTCGCCCTCGCTGGGTTGCTCGTCGCATCGCCGGCCTCAGCCACCGTGCCCTCGAATCCGGTTATCGATCACCCCTCCATCCAGGAGTTGATCGGTACATCGTCATTCACCGCCCAGTGGGAGCCGGTCACCGGCACCAATCCGCCGACCCAGTACGAGTACCGCATGTCTGATTCTGAGGCTGTCGACGCCAACGGCATGCTCGTGACAGCGGTGGCATCTGGCATCACGTCCGCGCTCACTGCTGTGATCCCCGAGATGCCCG
>JAODLU010000284.1 GCA_025464125.1 Microbacteriaceae bacterium
TGCGGCTTTGATGCCCTGGATCGCGTTGCCCAGGAACTGCGCACCCTGGTTTGCGCGGTCGAGACTAGCGACGTCGAGCACGCCGGGGGTGGCGTAGCCGATCCACGCGACGGTGGCCGCGCTCTTGCCTGCGTGGGTCGAATCCAGCTTGTCGAGACGGGTGAGCCAGCTCGCCTGCTCGTTGTAGAGATTTTGCGCGATAGTCGTCCAGTCGGCCATCTGCCCCTGCAGCGTGAAGAACATGCCTGGCACCATATAGCTCACGTAATCGGCGGTCGCGAGGTCGCCGACGGCGATAGCTGCCCGCCCCTCGCCCTCAGGATCGAACGTGAGCAGCTGCCTGATGGGCTTTCCCGGAGCAGTGACGAGGGCCCGGTTCACCTGCAAGAGCACCTCGTACTTGCGACGCTCGTCCACCAGCGAACCGCGGCCAGCTCCCTGGCTCAGGGTCGCCCTGGTCTCCGCCAGCGACTTGGCCAGGTAGCTGCGGTTGGCTGCGTCCCGTGTGGCGAATGGCAGCCCGTCAAGGTTGCCGATCAGCTCAGGCGCGCTGGCAGAAAGGCTGCGCTTCGTGGCCGACGACAGGCCTGACCACCACGATGTGACGGATGCCGCCATCGGCGGATCGACGAGCATGCGGCTCACTGCGGCCGGATTGCCAGCCATGTACCTGGCGATCTTGCTGGATGGAATGAGCGTCAGCTGGTCGAGAAGAGCCGAGCCGCTGAGCTTCGGAAGCATCGACGGGTTTACCGGTGCAGCCAGCGCGAGCGGGCTCGCGTCGGTCGGATCCGAGGTGAGCACGTTTGACACGGGGTCGAACAGCGCAGTGATCGAGCTCTGGAATTGGCTGTTTTCGTGCACCACGAAGGCCTCTGTAACGCCGCCCAGGGCGCCAGAGGTGAGGGCTATCGCTGCGACGTCGAACAGCAAGGGGACTTTCCAATCGTCTGCTCCTCTGCCGGGGATCAGCGAAGCAAGGCGGTGTAGCGGGTCTTACCCCCATAATAGGGCTCATTTACGGCCGTTCCTAGGGCGAAAGGGGTCGGCCTGATTAACTCTCGGGGACCTTCGCGCCGCCAAAAACCGGGGCTACACTCCGAGGACTAACCCTCCGCGTCGACTCCGGCTGGCCCAAGCTCGAGAAGGCGTGCGAATTGCGCAGCGTCAATGATGCGGATGCCCAGCTCTTCAGCCTTCGTGAGCTTCGACCCTGCACCCGGCCCCGCAGCCACGAAATCTGTCTTCTTCGACACGCTGGACGCCGCCTTGCCCCCCGCTGCCATGATCGCTTCGAGCGCGCCTTCACGGGTGAATCCGTCGAGGCTGCCGGTTGCGACAACTGTCAACCCCTCCAGCGGACCACCGGCCGCGACTGCAGCCCCAGGCCCCGGATGCCCGGGGGTGGCGAGCTGCACACCTGCTGCGCTCCACTTGGCGATGATCTCGGCATGCCAGTCGACGGCGAACCAGTCGATCAGCGCATCCGCGATGATGCCGCCGACCCCATCGACCGACGCAAGCTCTTCGCGGGTCGCCGCGCGGATTGCATCGATCGAGCCGAAGTACCCGGCAAGCGCTCGTGCCGCAACTGGCCCGACGTGCCTGATGCTGAGGGCGACGAGTATGCGCCAGAGATCTTTGGTCTTCGCGAGTTCGAGTTCGCGCACGAGCTTGAGCGCGGCCTCCGAGGCGACCGAGTATTCGTCACCGGGTTCGCCGGCCTGCCACACGCCGTCTTTCTTCGGCTGGCGCTTGCGACGAAAAGGTGTCTCGGTGTGCTCGACCCCGTTCTCGTCTACCTTGACGAGCCCCGTTTCGCTGTCGCGCACCCGAACCCGGATGGGGAACAGGTCATCGAGGGTCAGGTCGAACAGCCCGGCTTCAGTTGCGAGCGGAGGAACCTCCGGCACATCCGGCTGGGTGAGTGCTGCCGCACCGACCTCGCCGAGACCCTCGATGTCGAGAGCCCCGCGGGAGCCGACATGCTCGACCCGCCCGCGAACCTGCGCAGGGCAGCTTCGCGCGTTAGGGCAACGCAGGTCGATGTCGCCTTCTTTGGCGGGAGCCAGCGCTGTGCCACATTCCGGGCAGTGGGTCGGCATGACAAATTCGCGCTCGGTGCCATCGCGCAGCTCGACTACCGGGCCGAGAACTTCGGGAATCACGTCGCCGGCTTTGCGAAGCACGACCGTGTCGCCGATGAGCACGCCTTTGGCCTTCACCACGTCCTGGTTGTGCAGGGTTGCCTGGCGCACCTCGCTGCCAGCGACACGTACTTTCTCCATCACCGCGAACGGCGTCACCCGCCCTGTGCGGCCGACGCTGACGACGATATCGAGCAGCTTCGTGTTCACCTGCTCGGGCGGGTACTTGTATGCGATCGCCCAGCGCGGCGCACGGCTGGTGGCACCCAGTTCTTCGTGAAGCGCGAGCTCGTCGACTTTGATGACGATGCCGTCGATCTCGTGCTCGACAGGCTCTTCTGGCACGCCGCTGCGGTGCTCGCCGAAGTGCTGGATGAACGCTGCGGCCTCTGCTGCGGTCTTCTTCACCCTGTAGTGGCTGCTCGTCGGCAGGCCCCAGGTCTTCAGCAGGGCGTAGGTCTCTGACTGGCTGGTGACCGGCGGGTCTGCCCACGCGCCGATGCCGTGTACGAGCATGCTCAGGCGCCTGAGCCGCTTGTACATGCGCTCGAGCTGGACCGGGTTCTTGTTTTCGGCGACCTGCCGAAGACTGCCGGAAGCCGCGTTACGCGCATTGGCGAACACCCGCTCGCCGGCTGCAACCTGGTCGGCGTTCAGCTGTTCGAAGATCTTCGACTCGAAGAACACCTCGCCGCGCACTTCTACGATCGGCGGATGCCCCGAGCCAGACAGTCGCGTCGGGATGCCCGGCACGTACGCGATGTTGACGGTCACGTCTTCGCCGACAACGCCGTCACCACGGGTTGCTGCTGTGGTGAGCACGCCGTTCTCGTAGCGGAGGTTGATGGCCAGCCCGTCGATCTTGAGCTCGCACAGGTAGTCCACGCGGCGGGCAGAATTGCGCTCGACCTTCGCTGCCCATTCCAGAAACTCGTCGATGGAGAAGACGTTGTCGAGGCTGAGCATTCGCTCGGCATGACGGATCGGGTTGAAGAGGGTCGTCTCCGCGCGACCGCCGACGGTCTGCGTCGGTGAGTCCTGGCTCTGAAGTTCGGGGAACAGCCGCTCGA
>JAODLU010000299.1 GCA_025464125.1 Microbacteriaceae bacterium
CGATTAAGGGGGTCGCATACGCAACCAGGAATGCGAGGCCGAGGGCGAGCAGTGGCATCTCCGTGGCGCGCGCCCAACGCTCGGCTTTGGTCAGCGAACCGCTGCCGGAGAGGGCGGGGAGCGGAGCGGTCACGGGGCATCCTTCCGGCGAGGGTGCGCACAGCGTATCGCCGCGATGTTGCAGGCTGATTTCGGGCATATCACCCGTGTTTGCTGTCGCTAGGGTTCTAGGGTGACCTCTCCTTCGCAGCCACTGCAGCCGCACGTCCTCCAGCCAGGCGTCGGCCCCATTCGTTCGGCCACCTACCTGCCGGCCGAACCCGGCGCGGTGCTGTGGGGCAGGCTGCCATGCGAGACCGACAGCCCGGTGCTGACCATCGACCCCGGCACCGAGGTGACGATCGACACCATCAGTCACGATGGCATCCTCGAAGACCAGGGGCGCGACCCCGCCGCATTCTTTGCCAGGTTCGGGGTGGATCGCGAATCGGTGTTGGACGACGCTGTTGGGCTGGCGGCATCCGACTACGCGCGTGACTACAAGGCCGACGGCCCGCACGTGATCACCGGGCCCATTCGCGTGACGGGCGCGATGCCCGGTGACCTGCTGAAGATCACCGTGCTCGAGACGTTGCCGCGCGTGCCATACGGCGTTGTGTCGAACCGCCACTCGAAGGGTGCACTGCCGGGCGAATACCCGAAGCACGGCGACATCGTGAGCATTTTCGCCGGAGTAGAAGGCGGCATCGGCGGCGACCACGGAACGATGCCCCGCACACTCGGTGCCGAGCACAGCGTGCGGTTTCCGCTCAACCCATTCCTCGGCATCATGGGCGTGGCTGTCAGGGGCGACGAGCGCCCGCACTCGGTGCCGCCTGGCCCCTTCGGCGGCAACATCGACATCAACCTGTTGACAGTCGGAAGCACGCTCTACCTGCCGGTGCAGGTGGCGGGGGCGCTCGCCTATGTCGGCGACCCGCACTTCGCCCAGGGCGATGGTGAGGTGGCACTCACCGCCATGGAGGCGTCGCTGCGCGCCACTCTGAAATTCGACGTGCTCAGCCAGTCGGATGCCCTCGACGCTTTCGGTGCCATCGCCGGCCCGCTGGTGGAGACCAGCGAATTCCTAGTACCGACGGGCATGGACCAGGACCTCGACGAAGCGGTCAAGAACTGTGTGCGCGCCGCGCTCGCCCTGCTGCAGGCCAGGTTCGGCATGGATGCTGAGCATGCGTACGCCTACCTCTCGGCGGCAACCGATTTCAACATCTCGCAGGTCGTCGACATCGTGAAGGGCGTGCACGCGCGCATCAGGGTGAGCGACTTTGACTGAGGCAGCTGGCTTTCTCGAGCCATCAGGCCTGCTCGACGCGTTCTGGCGGTATGAGGCCGCGCTGATGGCCAACGACCTGGAGGCGCTCGACGAGTTGTTCGCGCCGGGCCCGCAGACGCTGCGCGGGGATGCTGGCGGAATACTGGTCGGGCACGATGCGATCAGCGCCTTCCGCAAGGGGCGCGGCGGGGCTCCGAAGCGGCAAGTGATTGCCGTCGAGACGCGGGTCATCGACGACGACAACGCGCTCGTGGTCGCTGTAACGCAGCCGGTCACCGGCGGCCGCGGGCAGCAGACGCAGTTGTGGCAGCGCATCGACGGTGAGTGGGTGGTGCGGGCAGCTCATGTCAGCCTGCCCGCGCCAGCGATCGCGACTGCAACCTGGCGGGTCGTCGGGTCCCCGCTGCTCACCGGTTCGGGCGAAGGGCCACTCCTCGGGCACACCATCGCGGTGAAGGATCTGTTCGACGTCGAGGGCTACGCGGTCGGCGCTGGCGTGCCGGCCTACCTGGCCGAGTCGAAGCTCGCCACCGGCACGGCAAGTGCCGTGCAGTCGTTGCTCGACGCTGGGGCTGTCGCCACCGGCATCGCCCAGACCGACGAGTTCGCGTACAGCATCGCCGGCAAAAACGTGCACTACGGGACGCCGCCGAACCCCGCAGTGCCCGGCGGGATCCCCGGCGGATCGTCAAGTGGACCAGCATCCGCTGTGGCGACGGGCCAGGTCACGATCGGGCTCGGCACGGATACGGGCGGCTCGATTCGGGTGCCAGCTTCGTACCTCGGCCTGTGGGGGCTGCGCACCACCCACGGTTCGGTGAGCAGGTCTGGCTTGCTGCCGCTCGCGCCATCCTTCGATACCGTCGGCTGGCTTACGCGCGACTCCGAGACGCTCGCGGCAGCTGCTCGCGCCACGCTCGACACCCCGGCCCAGTCGGCCATCGTGCCGAGGTTCGCCGTCGCTCCTGCGCTGACCGCCCACGCGACGGATGAGGTGGTCGAAGCCTTCGAGATCGCGCTCGCCGACCTCGCAGACTCCGGTGTCGCCGAAGACGTCGTCGCCATCGACGTGGGTGACATCGACGAGCTGTTCGAAGCGTTCAGGATGACGCAGGCAGGCGAGGCATGGGCGTCGAATGGCGCGTGGGTCACGGCCCACCCCGGCACCCTCGGCGAGGACATCGCCTCCCGTTTCGACTTCGCGTCGAAGATCACGGAGGAGCAGACCTCCGCAGCGGTAGCGGCGTACACGGCGGCGCGCGACAGGCTGGACGCGCTGCTCGGCGACCGCGTGCTGCTGCTGCCATCGGCATCCTCGGTCGCGCTGTCGGCTACTGCGGATGCTGCCGAAATCGAGGCGACGCGCGCAGGCACCCTGCGCCTCACCTGCATCGCCGGCCTGACCGGCCGCCCTGGGCTCAGCGTGCCAGCGCTCTGGATCGAGCGGGAGTCGTCGCCGACGCCCCTGCCGGTCGGCCTTTGCCTCGTCGGGCCGCGGTACACCGACCTCGCGCTGATCGAGTT
>JAODLU010000320.1 GCA_025464125.1 Microbacteriaceae bacterium
GTGGTGGCGCGAGCCGCCTCAGCCGCGCATGCCGGGAGCCGCGATGCCGGGGCCGCGCGCCGCCCGCAACTCAGCCGCGGGCGATGGGCGCGAGCCGGGCATCCGTCGCGCGCAGGAGGTCCGACGGCGAGAGCTCGATGTCGAAGCCCCGCCGGCCCCCGCTCACGAATACCGTGTCGAAGAGTTCGGCGGTCTCGTCGAGCACGGTTACGAGCCGCGCTTTCTGGCCGATCGGGCTGATGCCGCCGACCACGTAGCCGGTCTTGCGTTCCGCGAGGGAGGCGTCGGCCATGGCGGCTTTCTTCGCGCCGACGGCCGAGGCGAGCGCTTTGAGGTCGAGCTTGCCGGTGACCGGCACGATGGCGACAACGAGGGCGCCGTCGGCATCCGTCATCAGGGTTTTGAACACTCGTTCAGGTTCGACGCCGAGCGCGGTCGCAGCCTCCAGCCCGAACGCGGTGACCGAGGATTCGTGGGTGTATTCGTGCGCCGTGTATCGGATGCCCAGCGCATCGAGCGCGACGGTGGCGGGTGTTGTCGGCACGGTGGGCTAGCGCGCCCGAAAAAGCTGCATTGACGCCGGGGCGAGGATCAGGTCTGTGCCTGGCGCGTGCACGGCGGCCGGGGCGTTGTCGTCTGCGCTGTTCCACAGCAGTTCGTAACCGGTGACGCCGGTGTGCTCTGGCAGGCAGACAGTCTCCTCTTTTTCGAGGCCGTGCACGATCAGCAGGATGCGGTTGAATTCCTCGAATTCGGGGGTGGACGCGGCCAGGTACTGCAGTGTGCGCTCGGTGGGGGAGTCCCAGTCGCCGGAGCTCATGGACAGCCCCTCTTTGTTGAACCAGTCCATCTGCGTGGCGCTCGGCACGGTCTCGCCGAAGACGCCGAATCGCACGGGGCGCAGTGCCGGGTTTTCGCGACGCAGCCTCAGCAGTTTCTGCGAGATGCGCAGCAGTTCGTCCTGCCAGTCGGCATGCTCCCATGGCAGCCAGGTGAGTTCGCTGTCGTGACAGTACGCGTTGTTGTTGCCTCGCTGGCTGCGCCCGAATTCGTCGCCGGCGGTGATCATCGGCAGGCCGGCCGAGAGCAGCAGGGTGCCCAGCAGGTTGCGGATGGCTTTTTCGCGTGCCGCGAGGATCACCGAATCGTGCGATGGACCCTCTGTGCCGTAGTTGAACGAGTGATTGTTGCTCGTGCCGTCGCGGTTGTCTTCGCCGTTGCCGAGGTTGTGCTTCTCGTTGTATGCGGTGAGGTCTGCGAGTGTGAAGCCGTCGTGGGCTGTGACGAAGTTCACTGAGGCGAGGGGTCCGCGCTGCTGGGAGAAGACGCCGGCGGATCCCGACAGTTTTGACGCGAGCTGGCCGATGCCGATCGGCGCGACGCCGGTCGCGCGCGCCGCCCCGATGTCGGTGAGCCAGAAGTTGCGCGCCCGGTCGCGGTAGTCGTCGTTCCACTCAGACCAGCCGGGCTGGAAGTTGCCGACCTGCCAGCCGCCCATGCCGACGTCCCACGGTTCGGCGATCATTTTCACGCCCTGCAGTTGCGGGTCGCTGATGATGGCCTCGAGCAGCGGATGCTTGGAGTCGAAGTTGACCTTCTCGTCGCGACCGAGGGTCGCGGCCAGGTCGAACCTGAAGCCGTCCACCTGCACTTCGTTCGCCCAGTAACGCAGCGAGTCGAGCACGAGCCGCTGGGCGGCTGGCATCGCGAAGTTGACGGTGTTGCCGCATCCGGTGACGTCTATGTAGTTGCCTTTGGCGTCCTGCCGGTAGTAGTTGGCGTTGTCGAGACCCCTGAGCGAGGTGGTCGGCCCAGTCGGACCCTCCTCGGCTGTGTGGTTGTAGACCACGTCGAGAATCACTTCGAGGCCGGCTTCGTGCAGAAGCTTGACCATGCCCTTGAACTCGCGAAGAACCGCGCCAGCCCCGCCGAACTGTGCAGCGCGGGAGGCGTACGCGGCGTGGGGGGTGAAGAAGTTCAGGGTGTTGTAGCCCCAGTAGTTGCTGAGTCCCTGCTTGATCAGGCGCTGCTCGCTCACGAACTGGTGAACGGGCAGCAGTTCGATGGCCGTGACGCCGAGGTCTTTCAGGTAGTCGATCGCGGTGTCGTGGGCGAGCCCTGCGTACGTGCCGCGCAACTCTTCCGGCACGGCAGGGTTCAACTTCGAGATGCCCTTTGCGTGCGCTTCGTAGAGCACGGTGTGGTCGAGCGGAGTGTTGGGTTTCGCGACGCCGCCCCAGTCGAAGGAATCATCCTGGACATAGGATCGCCAGCCGCTCTCGGTGCGCGCAAGGCCCCTGGCGTACGGGTCTATGAGGTGCAGCGCCGGCGTGAAGCTGTGGGTCGGACCCGTCGGGCCGGATGCCCGCAGCGAGTACCGCGTGCCAGCCGTCAGTTTCGGCGAGCTCACCTGCCAGACGTCACCGTCTCCGCGCGTGAGCGGAACCGTCTCAGCGACCCAGTTCGGGTCTTTTTCAGAGAACAGGCAGAGGTCGATCGTGGTTGCGCTCT
>JAODLU010000325.1 GCA_025464125.1 Microbacteriaceae bacterium
TCAGGCGACCGCCAGTTCGGTGAGAAAGGTGCGCAGGTTCTGGGCACCGACGAACAGGTGTGCCGTGATGCCGAGTGCTTCAGCGCCAGCGACGTTCACCTGCTTGTTATCGATGAAGACCATTTCGGCCGGAGATATTCCGAGTTCGGTCGCCACCTCGAGATAGATCTCGGCGTTCGGCTTCACCATCAGCATCTCGGCGCTGATGAACATGCGCTCGAAGAAGCGCGCCATGGGGGAGTAACGAAAGGGGCTCGCAAAGTCGAAGCCGGCATTCGACAGCAGTGCGATGCGGGTGCCGCCTGCGTGCAGGTCGGACAGGATGTCGAATACTGCAGGGTCGACACTCAGCCAGCCCGTGAAATCTGCTACCCACAATTCCTGGATGGTCGACTCTGTCCAGGTGACGCCTAGTTCAGCAGCCATCGTGCGCCAGTACTCGACGATGCTCGTGGTGCCCTGGTCGAGCCCGTCACGGTGCTTCCAGTAGGACTGCCAGAACGCGGCATCCGGCACCCCCGCGATTTCGAGAAGGTCTGCCCTGTCTCGTTCGCTCGGGCTGCGCGAGATGACCTCGCCGTAGTCGAAGACCACGACCCTGCCGAGAATTGAGAGCGCCATGAGCCGCCTTTCCGACAACCAAACTATCGTGATGGTCATGAGCGCTTTTACCGAGTGGAGTGCTGCAGACGCGCGCGAGCAGCTCGCAGTTCCCCAGCCAGACGACGACAAGTACTCGCGCGGGGTGCTCGGCGTTGTCACCGGTTCCACGCAGTACCCGGGGGCCGCAGTGCTGGGTGTCGAGGCGGCGCTCAGAACCGGCGTCGGCATGGTGCGCTACCTCGGGCCGGAGCGCCCAACCACCCTCGTGCTGCAGCGGCGGCCAGAGGCGGTCACGTCGTTCGGCAGGGTGCAGGCCTGGCTGCTCGGCTCTGGAATGGATGCCGCGACTCGCGATGCCGAAACCTCGGGCCGCCTCGACGTGGCGATGGGCCAGGGGCTGCCAACTGTGCTCGATGCCGGAGCTCACGACCTGCTGGATCGTCGAACAGGGCCCATCGTGCTCACTCCGCATTTTGGTGAACTCTCGCGTGTACTCGGCGTCGACCGGGCAGCGATCGCGGCCGATCCTGCAGCTGCGGCCGAACGCGCCGCTGGCGAGCTGGGTGTGACTGTGCTGCTGAAGGGCCACCGCACATATGTCGCATCGCCCGACGGCACCCGGCTCGTCGCGAACAGCGCACCGGCCTGGCTTGCCACAGCAGGAGCCGGGGATGCCCTCGGCGGCGTGCTCGGCGCCCTGCTGGCCACTCACGCCAACGCCATCGCGAAGAGCTCGAACGGCGGCGGAGCCGAACTCGCTCGGCTCGCCGCCACCGCCTCGGTGTTGCACGGCCTGGCGGCGGAGCGCGCGAGCGGGGGTGGGCCGCTGGTCGTACTGGAGGTGGCTGAACAGCTCTCCCGAACCGTGGCCGCTCTGCTGTCGGAGGATGCACAGCACTAGCAGGTCGGCCGTCACGACCGCCGATAAGCTGGCTGCACTATGAGCGAGCCGATCACGACCCGCCGCTCGTGGATGCCTGTTCTCGGCTCTGCGATCATGTCGCCGATCGGCCTGTGGGCGGGCTTCGTGCTCGTTCACCTCTGGCTGGTCCTGCTGAACCTCGAGGCGCCCGGCAGACCGCTCAGCGACGTGCTCGACTCGTATGCCTACTGGATGGGCCGCGGTTTCGACGGCGGTCACTGGGTGGGAATCGACTCAGGCTGGGTCTACCCGATCGTGGCGCTCCTGCCACTGATGGCAGCTCGAGTGATTGGCGGCCCGAGCTTTCCCGTGGCCTGGCTCGCGATCGTCACCCTGCTGGATGCCATCGCTTTCGCGTTCGTTCTCGGCCGCACGGGCCAGGTCGGCTGGCGCGGCCGCTCGCCCCGCGCACCGGCAGCCTGGTGGTGGCTCGGTTTCCTGGTACTGCTCGGCCCCATCGCTCTTGCCAGGCTCGATTCCATCAGCGTGTCCATCGCGATAGTGGGCATCATGCTCGCTGCAGGTCGCCCGGCCGTAGCGTCGATTGTGCTCACCGTCGCCACGTGGATCAAGGTGTGGCCAGCGGCGATCATCCTGGCCATGGTCATCTCCGCCAGCAGGCGCTGGCGAATCGTGGTCGCTGCGGTGGCGGCCAGCGTGGTGATCGCCGGCGTGGCGCTGGCGTTCGGCTCGTCGCCAGCACGCCTGCTGAGTTTCGTTGGCGAACAGGCCGGGCGGGGCCTGCAGATCGAGGCACCGATCACCACCCCGTGGCTGTGGCTCGCCAGGACCGGGGCCGCGCACAGCAGCGTCTACTTCGATACGGTTCTCGCCACCTACCAGGTGCACGGCGACGGTGTCGGCTCGGCCGCGGCGATCATGACGCCGGTTCTGGCTGTGGCCTTTGCCGCGATCATCCTGCTCGGCGTATTTGCGGTGCGCCGTGGCACCAGCGCGGTTGAGCTGCTGCCGGTGCTGTCACTGGCGCTCGTTACGGCATTCATCGCGCTGAATAAGGTCGGCTCGCCGCAGTACGTCACCTGGCTGGCGGTGCCGGTGATACTCGGCCTCGCGAGTCCCGCCGTGACCGCGCTTGTTGCCAAAAGCGCCAGCCCCGTCAGCACCAGCCCGACAACCTTCTGGCGGTCGTTCCGCATCCCCGCCGCGCTCGTCGCCGGCATCGCCCTGCTGACCCAGCTGATCTACCCATACTTCTACGGCTTCCTCGTCGGGGTAGACACGCGGGCCCTGCTCGTGATCACCGCCAAAGACCTGCTGCTCTTCGCCCTGCTGGCCTGGTCGGTCTATGCGCTCGTCTCGTACATCAGGGTCGCGAAACCGCGAACATCGTGACCCAGGTTGTGCGGGGGCGGTCTCCCCGGTGAACTGGCGCGCTACTGCCCGCGCGGCTGCGCTGAGTCCGATCTCGCTGTGGATCGGCTTTGTCGTCGTGCACTTCTGGCTCGGGATGCTTAACCTCTACGGTCGCGGATTACCCCTCGGTGACGTGACGATCGTCTACAAGTTCTGGATGGACCAGGCCTACGTCGCCCACTACTGGGTGGGCATCGACAGCCCGTGGGTGTACCCCGTCGGTGCGCTCGTGCCGCTGGCGATCGCCAGGTCGCTCGGCAACTCGCTGCTCGCGAGCACCTGGCTGAGCATGGTGATGGTGCTGAACGCCGTCGCGTTCGCGGCGATCCTCGGCTGGGGTCGCGTTCGCGGCAACCTCTCTGTCGCCTGGTGGTGGCTCATGTTCCTCGTGCTGCTCGGACCGATCGCTCTCGGGCGGCTCGACTCCGTGACAGTTCCCATCGCCATCGTGGGGGTGCTGTTCATCGCCACGCGCCCGAGGCTTGCGACCCTCATCCTCACCATTGGGGTCTGGATCAAGGTCTGGCCTGCAGCACTCATCGCCGCCATGATCGTGGCCGTGAAATCGCGCTGGCACATCGCGTGGACTGCAGTCGGGGCCAGTGCGGCCGTCATCGCAATCGCGCTGGCGCTCGGAAGCGGCCTCAACGTGTTCAGTTTCGTGACCCAGCAGACAGGGCGCGGCCTGCAGATCGAGGCGCCGGTGACCACGCCATGGCTGTGGCGTGCAATGTCCGGCGCCCGTGACACCTACATCTACTACGACACCACGATCCTCACCTACCAGGTGAAAGGCAGCGGGGTGGCTGAGGTGAGTGAAATCATGACCCCGCTTCTCGGTCTGGTGCTGCTCGCCATCGTGCTGCTCGGAGTACTCGCTGTGCGCAGCCGGGCCCCCGTCGGCGACGTGCTTCCCGTTTTGTCGCTCTCGCTCGTGACCGCCTTCATCGCGTTCAACAAGGTCGGCTCTCCGCAGTACATCAGCTGGCTTGCCGTGCCCGTGATCCTGGGCCTCGCAACCTCTTTGGCAGGCGATGGCAGCTCCTTCAGGAGCCCGGCGATCATGGTCGCGGTGCTCGCACTTCTGACGCAGGCGATCTACCCGTATTACTACGACGACCTGCTGCACCTGAATGTGGTGCTGTTGATCGTGCTGTCGGCCAAGAACCTGCTGCTGTTCGCGCTACTCGGCTGGGCGGTCGTGCGCCTGTGGCAGGTCTCCCGCTGGCGTTTCGATCCTGAGACACTTCCAGGAGGCCAGCCGCAGCAGGTAATCTGGCCGTTTGCGCCAGGCGTGCAGAAGCAGCCAGGCCCGCAGGAGTAACAGCGGGCTCGGCAAAATCAACAGCGGTACAGCACCGCCACATCGCCCAGGAAGGCAGCCATGCTCGTCGCATTCTCGGTAGCTCCAAGCGGGGGAGTCGACGCAACGGACTCCG
>JAODLU010000335.1 GCA_025464125.1 Microbacteriaceae bacterium
CGATGTTCGTCACCCAGCCAAAGGGGATTCCCGTGTGCTTCACGATGCCCTGGCTGAGCACGTCCCATGGCCCGACTCCGATTCCCGCGCGCACCATCATGCCGATGGCAAAGCCGTAGAGAAAAAGGCCAACCAGCAACTGTGCAATGCGCCGGGTAAGGATCATGCGGGTGGACGTCATGGGTGCAATCCAATTGCGCGATTGGCCTGCTGGCAAGATGCCAATCTGGCTATAGTGGCTGCATGCCAACAGTCTCTGCGCGTGTATTGGCCTCCCTTGCTAGAGGCTGGCGGGAGTCCACCTCCGCACCTGCCTATGCAGCGCTCGCGGATCGCATCCGGCTGCTGGTGCTCGACGGCCGCATACCGCTCGGAACGCGCATCCCCGCCGAACGGGACCTGGCGGCGCAGCTCGGCGTCAGTCGCACGACCGTCTCCGCTGCGTACGCGGAGTTGCGGGATGCCGGGTACCTGGACAGTGTTCGTGGCTCGGGCAGTGTGGCTCGCCTGCCCGCACGTGCCCCTATCTCGGTGGAGAACTCCCACTCGGGCTACCTGGACTTCAGCAAGGCTGCGCTGCCCGCTATCCCCGCGATCGTGCAGGCCACCGAACGAGCTGCAGCTGAATTGCCCGCCTATCTCGGTGACACCGGGTTCGATCCCATCGGAATCCCTGCGCTGCGTGCGGCCATTGCGGATCGCTACACGGCGCGCGGGCTGCCCACCGAACCAGAGCAGATCATGGTCACCATCGGCGCGCAGCACGCGATCGCCCTGCTGGCCCGCACGATCCTCGGCCGCGGCGACAGCGCGCTCGTCGAGTCACCCAGCTATCCGCATGCATACGAAGCGCTGAGGCTCACCGGCGCGCGGCTCGTGCCAGTGAGCGTGACTGCCGAAGAGGGCTGGGATGAGCAGGCACTCGAGCAGGCCATCCAGCGCTCCAGTCCGGCGCTCGGCTACGTGATGCCCGATTTCCACAACCCGACGGGGCGCACGATGTCGGCCGAACTGCGGCAGCGGATGCTCGCCATCGCCTCAGCGCACGGCACGACCATCATCGGCGACGAGACGATGGCAGAGCTGTCCATCGACAGGCTGGACTCTCCGCTGCCGCTCGCGGCCTACGGACCGGCCGTGCTCATCGGCTCGGTGGGCAAGACCATCTGGGGCGGAGTGCGCATCGGATGGATCCGGGCGGAACGCCAGCTCATCCAGAAGCTGGTGCGCGCTCGCAGCGCCGGCGACCTCGGCACACCGATCGTCGAGCAGTTGATCGTGACACAGCTGCTCGGACAGTACGACGAGATCCTCGAGGTTCGCAGGGAGCAGCTTCGTCGTGGTCGCGATCACCTCGAGGCCGCCATTGCCCGCACATTTCCCGACTGGCGCATGCCCCACATCGATGGCGGGCTGACCGCCTGGATCAATCTCGGCCAGCCGATCAGCTCGCAGCTCACCCTCGCCGCCCGCAACGAGGGACTGTTGCTCGCTGCCGGGCCGCGTTTCGGAATCGATGGTGCATTCGATCGTTTCCTGCGCATCCCGATCAGCTACCCGGCGGCAGAAACCGATCGTGCGGTAGCCGCACTGGCCGCAGCATGGCAGTCGCTCAGCCGGGGGCCATTGCTCGACCAGGACTTCCTCGCTGAGGTGGTTTGAGCCGACCGCGGGCCCGCGTAGTCGCGTCAAATGTAATCCGCAAGGAGTACGCACGGTGCCAGCCTCGGCTGGAATACTTTGGGCTGGGGCGTAGAGACGCGCGCCGCTATCAGCGTCCGCGTTTACAGCGCAGCAACCAGGGAGAACCCCGTGCACCTCTTTTCCGTCTTCAGCCTGCGCAACCGCGCACTGATCGCGCTCATCACGATCGTCGCCGCAGTCTTCGGCGGTCTCGCGCTGACCTCGTTCAAGCAGGAGCTCATCCCTTCGCTGTCCCTGCCATCCGTTTACATCGTCTCGAGCTACCCCGGCGCCTCGCCCGATGTCGTGGATAAAGACGTGAGCGGCCCGATCGAGAGCTCGATACAGGGGATAGAGGGGCTCGATGGAACCACTGCCACCTCGAACACCTCGGCTTCCACTGTCACGGCGTCGTTCGCATACGGCACCAACATCGCGACAGCCGAGCAGAAGGTTCAGCTCGCGCTCGATCGCATCTCAAGCAGACTTCCCACCGGCGTGACCCCGCAGGTCATCACCATCAGCCTCAGCGTCTTTCCGGTGATCCAGCTCGCTGTCACCAGTGACATGGACTCGCACGCGCTCGCCTCAAAGCTCTCCTCCCTCACCGTGACCAACCTGAAGCAGGTCGACGGCGTCAGTGACGTGACCCTGCTCGGTGCCGCCTCCCAGCGCGTAACCATCACGCCGGATGCTGACAAGCTGGCGACTGACGGCCTTTCGGCCCAGGCGATCAAGACTGCGCTGACCACAAACGGCACGCTGACCGCAAGTGGCTCGATAACCGAAGACGGTAAGACCCTCACGGTGCAGTCGGGCAGCCGCCTCGCGTCGACGGCAGACATCTCCTCGCTGCCGTTGCTCGGCAGCAAACTGGCTGACGCTCCAACCATCGGGGATGTCGCGACGGTGGTCATCGCAGACGACCCGACCGCCGGCTACTCCCGCGTGAACGGCAAGGACGCTGTAACCCTCAACATCACGAAGTCAGCCGCTGGCAACACCGTCTCCGTCTCCAAACTGGTGCGGGACCAGATCCCGACGCTCGAGAAGCAGCTCGGCAGCAACTCGAAGCTGACAGTCGTGTCCGACCAGGCCCCGTCGATCACCCAGTCGATTGAAAGCCTCGCGCAGGAAGGCCTGCTCGGCCTCGTCTTCGCGGTCGTTATCATTCTCGTGTTCCTCTTCTCGGTGAGGTCCACGCTTGTCACCGCCATCTCCATCCCGGTATCCGTGCTCATCACGTTCATCGGCATGCAGGCCTCCGGCTACACGCTGAACATCATCACCCTCGGTGCACTGACGATAGCCATCGGCCGGGTGGTCGACGACTCGATCGTCGTGATCGAGAACATCAAGCGGCATCTCGGCCTTGGGGAGGACAAGAAGACCGCCATCCTCGCCGCC
>JAODLU010000015.1 GCA_025464125.1 Microbacteriaceae bacterium
TACCCGGAAAGCACGGCCCTGGTGTGCAACGGCGAGCGCCTGTCGTTCCGGGAACTCGAAGTGATGTCCAATGCCTTCGCCAATGCCCTGATCGAGCGCGGCCTGACCCCAGGCCAGAGGGTCTACATCGCCCTCGCAACCGGATTCGAGTGGCCGATCGCCCTGTTCGGCGTCTTCCGCGCTGGCGGGGTCGCGATCGCGGCAAACCCCCGCTGGAACGCGGAAGAGACCCGGCACGCCACCGACCTCGCGGAGCCGTCCCTTTTCATCAGTGATGCGACCTCACGGGCTGCGGCAGAGGCATCCGGGCTGCCAGTGCTCACGGTGGATTCCGGGCACACCGGCTCGTTCTGGCGCGAGCTTCGGGCAGCCAGCCCTGAAGCCCCGGTGCCGGTGGAGCGGGACTGGAAGCTCGACGAAGCGATGCTCTTCTTCAGCTCAGGCACGACAGGCCTGCCGAAGGCTGTGCGTCACAGCCACTATTCGCTCGGCGCATCGGTCATCAACTGGAAGTCGGCGATCGCCCTGCAGTTTCCTGACAAGCAGCAGTTCACCCTGCCGCTCTTCACGGGTCTCGGTGCATCCACGATCATCGGTTCGGCAATGGGCGGCGTCGCCCTCTACCTGACCCCCGCCACCGATGTCGACGTGATGCTCGCCGAGATCGAGAGCGAGAAGATCACTCATTCGATGCTTGTGGCTCCTGTCGCGCTGCGCATCGCCAGGCATCCCGATGTTGAGAAGTTCGACCTCTCGTCACTGCGGGTGCTCGTCTGGTGCGCCACCGCGGTCAACGCCAGCGTTGCCGAAGAGGTCACCCGCCGCACCGGCGTGCACTGGGTCGTCGGCTACGGCATGACCGAGGTGCTCGGGCTGACCTGCAACCCGGCCGAATACCCCGAGCTCTGTCGCCTCGACTCCGTCGGCCCTCCGCGCTCCGACGGCGAACTGAGAATCATCGACATCGAGACCCTGCAGGACGTTCCGGATGGCGAAGAGGGCGAAGTCATCGCACGCAGCCCCGCGCTCATGCTCGGCTACCTGCCCGAATCGGCCAACGCTGGCGTCTTCCTCGACGGCTGGATCCGCACCGGCGATGTGGGAAGGCTGGATGAGGATGGCTGGCTCATCCTCACCGACCGCATCAAAGACCTCATCAAGGTCTCTGGGCTGCAGGTGGCGCCTGCGGAGGTCGAGTCTGCACTGCTCGAGCACCCGGCCGTGCGGGACTGCGCAGTGGTCGGAGCGCCAGACGAGAACACAGGCGAGAAGCCGGTCGCGTACGTCGTAGCCAGTGCGCCGGTCGACGAATGCGAGATTCTCGACTGGATGGCCGGCAAGCTCAGCACGTACAAGCGACCAAGCCGGGTCTTTCTCGTCGACGAGATTCCGCGCACAGCCTCCGGCAAGACGCTGCGCCGCGATCTCAGGACCGACGCCGCCATGCGCATCGAGATCGAAGCCGCAACCGCCCACTGACGGCGCGCGCGACCCGACACCTGACTGACGAACGAAAGGCTCCCATGTCCGAGCAAAAATCCTACGTGCCGAATGACGGCATCCTGGTGACCAGCGACGGTCCTGTGCGCATCGTGACGCTCAACCGTCCAGCGTCCCGCAACGCCGCGACCCAGGACATCAAGGATGGCCTGGTCGAGGTCTGGGACAACCTCGCAGACGATCTTGAGGTCGGGGCAGTTGTGCTGACCGGGGCGGGCTCCGCGTTTTCGGCGGGTGGCGACATCCTGAACTTTCCGAACGTGGCTGCCGACGGCGAATACCGCCGCCGCATCAGGCTTCGCAAGGCGCGGCGCATCATCGACGCGATGACGACCTTTCCGCTGCCGCTCGTCGTCGCGGTGAACGGGCCGGCAGTCGGCCTTGGCGCGAGCCTCGCATCCCTCGGCGACTATACGATCGCCGCAGAATCGGCGTTCTTCGCCGACCCGCATGTGGCGATCGGTCTCGTGGCCGGCGACGGTGGCGCAGCGCTCTGGCCCCTCATGATGAGCCTGATGCGCGCCAAGGCGTACATCCTCACCGGCGATCGAATTCCGGCCAGGGAGGCCGAACGCATCGGACTCATCAACGAGGTGGTTGAGGATGCCGACCTCATGCCTCGCGCACTGGCTATGGCTCACCGCATGGCCGCCCAGCCCCGCCAGGCGTTCCAGGAGACGAAGAAGGCGCTCAACATGCACATCCAGCGGGCTGCCTTCGGCGTGCTGGACGTAGCGATGACCGCCGAGAGCGAATCGTTCCTGACCGACGACAACAAGCGCATCGTGCAGCAGTTCATCGATGCGGCGAAGGCCAAGGAAAAGAAGTGAGCGACGCTGTGGCCACCGAGCCGCTCGTGCTCTACGAGGTCGATGAGGTCGGTGTTGCCCTCATCAGCTGGAACCGGCCTGACCGCAACAACGCGTGGACTCCGGAAATGGAGGTCGAGTACTTCGGCCTCCTGACCGCGGCAGCCAACGATCCAGCGGTGCGTGTCATCGTGGTGACCGGCGCTGGCAAACACTTCTGCCCCGGAATGGACACCGGCTACCTTTCGAACGCAAGTAACGGCTCTCGCGTTTCGGCCCCGGAAGACCGCCAGCCACAGAGCTTTCCGACCACCATCCCGAAGCTGATCGTGACAGCCATCCACGGCGCGTGCGCTGGCACCGGATTCATCCAGGCCTGCATGTCCGACGTGCGTTTCGCCGAGACGAACTCGCGCATCACTGCCGCATTCTCCCGCCGGGGCATCATGGCCGAACACGGTCTCTCTGTTCTGCTGCCGGCTCTCGTCGGAGGTGCGAATGCCACGGACATACTGATGTCGGGTCGAGTGCTTTCAGGCGAGGAGACCGCGGCAATGGGTCTCACGAGACGGTCGGAACCGGGCAGGGCAGTGGAGGATGCGCTCGCCTACGCGCGCGATATCGCCGCGAACTGCTCGCCACAGGCACTGGCCGTCACGAAGGAACAACTGTTGCGGCCCCTTCGTGGTCCGCTCGAAGCAGCGCGGCTCGAAGCACTGGAAGTGTGGCGCACACTGCGCGAGCACAACGACTTCAAGGAGGGCGTCAGCTCGTTCGTCGAGAAGCGGCCGCCGCAGTTCGCCGCGGTCGACGCGCAGGTTATCGGCGAGCTGGCCGGTTTATGGAACGGCCTGCAGGCCACACCCTGACCACGCCAGCGCTGGCTTCGGCTGGCTAGAGGCCGAGCGACGCCCGTCGCTTCTCGATCGAGTCCTCGGCTGAACGCTGCCCGGCAAAACGCGTGGGGTCCGGGTCATCGAGTCCAGCGGCGACAGGCACCGCCATGATGAGGTCGGTGACGAGCATCCGATCCGTTATTCGCCACGTGCCGTCGCGCAGGTCTGCCGTGTCGCCGTACCTCACGCGGAAGATCCAGTCACTGATCACGCCGTCAGCCTCGTCTCGACGCTCGACCGCGATACCCCAGCTCTCGACGAAGGCCCGCGTTTCTGACACGAACTGCACCAGCACATTGGTGATTTGGTGGGATGCCACCCTCACGAGCGAATGGCGGCGCATCACGTCGTCGACGTAGTCGTCGCGGCCCATCGGACCAGCACCCTTGTCGATGGTCGCGGCGTCGTGGAAGACGGACCTCAGAAGCTCGGGG
>JAODLU010000029.1 GCA_025464125.1 Microbacteriaceae bacterium
CTTCTGGCAGCAGGCGGTCGTGGGCGCACTGATCATCGGCGCCATCGTGCTCGACCGACTGCTCGCGCTCCGATTGTCGAAGAAGCTCACGTCTGAACGGCAGGTGTCCCATGAGTAGCATCGACGCACCCATCGACCTGGACAAGGCTCCGGCCTCTGCCCGGGCGATCGCGGACTATGGTCGCCCGCTCTGGAAGCGCTGGTTCCTCACGCGCGAGTTCGCCGTCATCGGCGCGGTCATCGTGGTGTGGATCGTCGCGTCGTCGGTCGTGCCTTACTTCGGTTCAACGACCACGCTCGCCTACCTGCTGCTCGACGCGACCCCAATCCTCATGATCGCGCTGCCGATGACCTTCGTGATCATCACCGGCGAGATCGACCTGTCCGTGGCGAGCACGATCGGGCTGAGCAGTGTGATGCTGGGCGTTCTCACCAAGGCCGGCGTGCCCATCGTCATCGCGATGGTGCTCTGCCTGGTGCTCGGGCTGGTCGCCGGGGCGATCAACGGATTTCTCGTCACCGTCGTCGGACTGCCGTCGCTCGCCGTCACGATCGGCACGCTCGCCCTCTTCCGCGGTGTCGCGGTCGGACTCCTGGGCACAACCGCGATCACGAACTTCCCGATCTTCTGGCAGACGCTCGTGCAGTCGCGCATCGGCACGACCGGCATACCGGTGGTGATGCTGCTCGTCATCGTGCTGATCCTCATCTTCGGCGCGGTGCTGCACTTCACCCCCTTCGGTCGCGGACTATTCGCCCTTGGCCTCAGCAAGGACACCGCAGCGTTCTCCGGCGTGAAGGTCAACCGCGCGAAATTTATCGCCTTCCTGCTGACCGGACTGATTTCGGCTCTCGCCGGGATCTACTGGACCCTCCGCTACGGCAGTGCCCGCGGAGACAACGCAATGGGCCTCGAGCTTTCAGTGATCGCCGCCACCCTCCTCGGAGGGGTGTCCATCTTCGGCGGCAAGGGAGCGCTGCATGGCGTCATTGGCGGTGTGCTGCTGATCGGTGTCCTGCAAAGCGCTCTGCGGCTCGCGAACGTGAGTTCCGACGCGATCAACATCGTGACAGGGGCACTACTGATCTTCTCGGTGCTCTCACCAAGAATTCTGGCCTGGACCAGGCAGCTCCGGCCGCCCGGCAGACGGCGGGAAAAATAGGCGCCCCCAGCACTGGGCGCCACCTGCATCACAGCGGCGGTTCATCGATGAGCCGACGTATTACCAACGAATAAGGAGAACAACGATGTTGTTTCACACATCAAAGCGAAAGGGCGTAACCCGCGTTCTCGGCCTTGCCGCCGCCGCGGTCACGCTCGCCCTGGTTGCGACCGGATGCTCGACCGGCACCACATCCGGATCGGGTGATGCCAACTACAAGATCACCTTCCTGCCGAAGAACCTCGGCAACGCGTACTTCGACACCTCGGACAAGGGTGGCGAGAAGGCCATCAAGGAGTTCAAGGGAACGTACAAGGAGGTCGGACCGGCTACGGCCACCGCCGACGCGCAGGTCAGCTACATCAACACCCTGACCCAGCAGAACGTTGGAGCAATCGTGCTCTCGGCCAACGACCCGACAGCGCTTGGCAGCGCACTCACGCAGGCGAAGACCGCTGGCGTGAAGATCGTCACGTTCGACTCTGACACCGACGCGAAGTACCGCGACATCTTCATCAACCAGGCGACCGCCGAAGGCATCGCCAAGATCCAGGTCGACCTCATCACCAAGCAGATCGGTGACACCGGCGACGTTGCCATCCTGTCCGCTTCGGCCAACGCGACCAACCAGAACGCGTGGATCGACCTCATGAAGGCCGACCTCACCAAGAATCACCCGAACGTGAAGCTCGTCGACACCGTGTACGGCAACGATGACGACCAGACCTCGTTCGACAAGACCGCGGCGCTGCTGCAGACGTACCCGAACCTCAAGGGCATCATCTCGCCCACCACGGTTGGGATCGCCGCTGCTGCCCGGTACCTCTCCACCTCATCCTTCAAGGGCAAGGTCGCACTGACCGGTCTCGGCACGCCGAACCAGATGCGCGACTACGTCAACGATGGAACCGTCACGGCGTTCGCTCTTTGGAACCCGGCCGACCTCGGCTACCTGGCTTCGTATGCTGCCAAAGCGCTGATCGACGGAAAGATCACCGGCAAGAAGGGTGACACGTTCACCGCCGGAACGCTCGGCAAGTTCACTGTCGGAGAGAAGGGCACGGTTCTCCTCGGCGACCCGTACACCTTCGACAAGTCGAACATCGCGACGTTCAACTTCTAAACCACGCGTGATGCCGGGTCGGCGCGAGAGCGTCGGCCCGGCTCCACTCCAACTCCAATGACAAGGACCAGCCCATGACCCGCGTGTGCTTCCAGCTCCAGGTGAAACCCGGACGGATCGCCGAATACCGCGAGCGGCACGCAGCAGTGTGGCCCGACATGCTGGCCGCACTCGCCAGCACCGGCTGGAACAACTACTCGATTTTTCTCCGCCCGGACGGACTGCTCATCGGCTATCTCGAGACCGCATCCCTCGAGCAGGCCCAGGCGGGCATGGCAGCAACCGAAGTGAACGGCCGCTGGCAGGCCGACATGGCCGAATTCTTCGAAGACCTCGGCGACAACGCGCCAGACACAGGTTTTATCCAGCTCGAGGAGATCTTCAACCTCGAGGAACAGCTCACAAGAACAGGACACACGTCATGACCACCTTTGCCTCGATTGCGCCGCTGCTCGCCCAGCAGGCCATCGAACTGCCCTCATGGGCCTTCGGCAATTCGGGCACCCGCTTCAAGGTCTTCGGAACGCCGGGCACACCCCGCACCCCGCAGGAGAAGATCGCGGATGCGGCCCAGGTCAACAAATTCACCGGTCTTTCGCCGACTGTCGCGCTGCACATCCCGTGGGACAAGGTCGATGACTACGCAGCCCTTCGCGCGTTCGCGAACGACCTCGGCGTCGACCTCGGCACGGTCAACAGCAACACCTTCCAGGAAGACGACTACAAGTTCGGCTCCCTGACCCACTCCGACCCGGTGATTCGCCAGAAGGCCATCGATCACCACTTCGAGTGCATCGATGTCATGGATGCGACCGGCTCGCGCGACCTGAAGATCTGGCTCGCCGACGGCACCAACTACCCCGGCCAGCAGGACATCCGCTCCCGCCAGGACCGCCTGCATGACTCACTGCAAAAGATCTACTCCCGCATTGGCGACGACCAGCGGTTGGTGCTCGAATACAAGTTCTTCGAGCCGGCTTTTTATCACACCGATGTTCCGGACTGGGGAACCAGCTACGTGCAGGTCTCGGCCCTCGGGGACAAGGCAATGGTCTGCCTCGACACCGGTCACCACGCGCCTGGCACCAACATCGAGTTCATCGTCATGCAGCTGCTGCGCCTCGGCAAGCTCGGCTCGTTCGACTTCA
>JAODLU010000056.1 GCA_025464125.1 Microbacteriaceae bacterium
TCACGTGCAGATCGATGTGCCCGAAACGCTCGGACTCGACAACCGGGCAGGCTTCTACGAATCAACGGGTGCATTCAGGGACATGGTCGTCACCCATCTGTTCCAGATCCTGGCCTTCATGGCGATGGAACCGCCGACCGCCCTGGAACCCCGTGCCATCAGCGACGAAAAGAACAAGGTCTTCCGCTCAATGCGCATGCTCGACCCTGCGAACGTCGTGCGCGGCCAGTACGGCGGCTATCGGGATGAACCAGGAGTGTCGCCGGAATCCGATACGGAGACCTTCATCGCGATCAAATGCGAGATCGATAACTGGCGCTGGGCGGGAGTGCCGTTCTACCTTCGAACCGGCAAGAAGCTTGCCGAGGGCCAGCGCATCATCTCGATCGCATTCCACGAACCCCCGAAGAGCATGTTCCCTGCGGATTCGGGGGTCGGCAAAAGCGGACCTGATCACCTGACCTTCGATCTGGCCGACGCTTCGAAGGTGTCGCTCTCGTTTTACGGCAAGCGACCTGGGCCCGGCATGAAGCTCGACAAACTGAGCATGCAGTTCGCGCTCAACGACCATGAGCGCGCCGGCGACGTGCTCGATGCGTATGAGCGACTGATCCTCGATGCCATGCGGGGCGACCACACTCTCTTCACCACGGCAGAGGGAATCGAGCGCCTGTGGGAGATCTCCCAGCCCATCCTCGACGACCCGAGCCCGGTCAAGATCTATGCACCGGGATCCTGGGGGCCGAACGCCATCCACCAGCTGATCGCGCCCCAGGCCTGGCGACTGCCGTTCGAGAGGGCGTGGCGCAAGAGCAAATAGCTCTCGTCCCGCGCGCTGGTACTGTCACGAATATGATCGTGCGCACCAGCGAGTTGACCCGAGTTCTGACCGCCCCGAACCCGGGCCCAATGACGCTGGATGGCACAAACAGCTACCTCCTCGGCGCACCTGGATCTTCCTCGCTTGTAGTGGTCGACCCAGGACCTGAGCATGCAGGGCACCTGCAGGCGCTCGCAGCTGCAGGGCGCATCGAGTTGATTCTCATCACTCACCACCACCTCGACCACACCGAGGGCAGCGCAGAACTGCACGGGCTGACCGGCGCCCCGGTGCGCGCTGTCGAGCCCGCCTGCTGCCATGGCGGCCAGCCACTCTTCGACGGTGAGGTCATTGAGGCTGCCGGGGTCAGCATCCGGGTGATCGCCACTCCCGGCCACTCAGGCGACTCGGTGAGCTTCGTTCTCGCCGACGACGGACCACACGGCTCGGTGCTCACCGGAGACACTATTCTCGGCAGGGGCACCACGATGCTGTCGCCAGAGGCCGGATCGCTCGCCGACTATCTCCAGTCGCTTCGAACACTTCGCGAACTGGGCGAAGCAACCGTGCTGCCAGCGCACGGGCCCGTGCTGGCGAGCCTCGTCGCGATCTGCGATGAATACCTTGCCCACCGTGAGCAACGGCTCGACAGGGTGCGCGCGGCGCTTGCGACCCTTGGGCCGGATGCCTCAGTTGCGGCGGTCACGGACATCGCATATTCCGAGGTGGACTCCTCAGTGCGCTTCGCAGCAGAGCACTCGGTCGAATCGCAGCTGGACTACCTTCGGTCGGGCAACTAGCTGTTCGGCTGCTCTGCTGGCACTGCCTCCGCTGGATCGGTTGCTGCACCCTGGCCGGCAGGGGGCTTCTGCCACGGCCAGCGACCAGTGATCTCGAGCTCCAGCGAGAAGCTCAAAAACGTGCGGATGAGCACGATGACTCCAAGCACCGCCACGCTTTCGAGGGTTGGCGTCACTGCCACCGTGCGAATGATGTCTGCAGCTACGAGCAGTTCGAGCCCGAGCAGGATCGAGCGACCGAGGAAGCGGCGAAAGCGGCCGTAGATCTCCGATTGCCGCTGCACTGCTCTCGTGACCGCGAACACCATGGCCAGCAGCGCACCGGCAACGATCGCAACGACCCCCGCTGCGTCGATGAACCTGCCAACAACCTCGATCACGTCCTGGAATACCTGCATGCACTGATTATCGTCGCGGGGCACGCAACTGCACGCTGGTCAGGCAGTGCGTTCTTCAGGGGCTTTGCGTTCGAATGACCTGATCGCTTCGCGCGACACTGCTGGCACGGGAATGGTCACGTTGGTGGCGTAGTCGAACCAGACGAGAACCGATCGGGTTACGGCCATCAACTCGTCACCGACGAAGATCGCCCCCTCGGTCTTCGCGCTGCTGCGCCCAATCGATTCGACCCGGTAATAGCTGGTGAAGTTGCTGGGGTGATGCAGCTGCGTCACGAAGTCACACTCCACATGGGCGAGGATCACCGCGCCGCCGGTGAAGCCCGTGGTCGGCCCAAGCACCCGGTTGAGGTACTCCATCCGCGCGCTTTCCTCGTAGGTGAAATACATCGAGTTGTTGATGTGGCCGAGCTTGTCTTCGTCCCGCCAGCGTGTGACCTGCGGCACTGCAAGGGTGAAATCGTCGGGACTCGGGCGATGGATGGCGATGGTGACTCCTGCGTCAAGGGCCTGTGGCGGCACGGTTAGCCGAATAATCTGATTCCATGATGGCGGATAAGCGCAGTTTCGAAGAAAAGCGGCACGATCAACTCACGACGGCTCCCAAGTCGACTGAAGACGACGCCGCACCACGCATAGAGGTCACCGAGACGCGCGATGGAACGAAACGCATCGACATCCTTCCGGACGCTGAGGTGCGTCCGGGCAAGGCCTAGCCGGTCAGCTCGCCGTCTGCCCCTCAACATGTCCGGTGCGGTTGTAGTCCTCGGGCGGAACCTCGATATCGCCTACGTCGTCGGGACCTCCGGTGCCGGGAAGCACCTTGACCGCGCCGAGATCGATGTCGTCGTCGCGGGCCGCCTCGCTTGCCTCAACCGGATTCTGCTGCTTCTGCTCGATGTCGCGGTTATTGGTGTCGGAGTATTGCTCGTTCGCGTTGGGTTCCGTAGCGCTCATGAGCATCAGGGTGCTCTCGAGATAGCTCACTGTCTACGGGGTTGCGAGAGCCGCCCATGCGAACCCGTCAGGGTCAGTGAACGGTCCGGCGGCGCTGCCGAGCACGATGCGATGTGAACCGCTGCCGTCGGGGGCGATGCCAGCGTCCTTTGCCAGGGCGGCTCTGCCATAGAGGCCGAGTCCGATCGGGCTCGACGACATGGCGAACTCGACGTACTTTCCGAAACTCTTGCCAACTGCAAGGCCGTGATCGACGTAGAACTTCCTGGTCGCCTTCACGTCATCGGCTGCCAGCAGCAACACGATCTTCTCCACGTCGCGGCTGGCCTGGCCGGTTTCCTTTCTGGCGGATGTCGCAACCTTCCAGACCGCGCCATCCGGTGCCTGCACAACGCCGCCATACCCCCACATCGACTTTTCGACCGGCTTCAGCGGGGTGGCGCCTGCGGCCACGGCGGAATCGATCAGGCTCGTGACCGTCGACGGCTGCGAGACGATCAGTGACAGCGAGTACCCGCGAAACCCGCTCGTCGGTGAGCCGTAAGTGCCAGCGTCTGCTGCACTCACGCGCACGCGAGGGCCCAGCCCGAAGGCATCGGCATAGAAGGTCTCGGCAGCGGCGAGGTCGTCAACTTCGAGTGTGATGTATTCGATGGAAGTCATAACTGTGACGGTAATGACCCGTGGCGTTATGCGCTTCTTCGATCCTGCTTTGCTGGACGCGGCTCAAGCGGTGACGAAGAGGTAGACCGCGAGGCCCAGGCCACATATTCCGATAAGCACGCGCAATACCGCTGCGGGAACCCGCCGTGCAATCGACGGCCCGATAAGCCCGCCAGCCAGCAAGCCGATCGCGAGCGGCCACACCGCATGCCAGATCACCGTGCCGAGCAGCGCGAACAATACGGTGGGCAATATATTCGCGGCGAACAGGATCACATTTTTGAGCGCGTTCGCCCGATACAGCAACGGCTCAGTGCTGAGCAGCAGCAGCACCATCATGAGGATGCCCGATCCGGCGCCGAAGTAGCCGTTGTACATGGCGACGGCAGCGCCAGACAGCGCGATGACGAATGAGGGTGGCGAATTGCCGGCACGCTGCATCCCTGCGGCTATCACCGGCTGCAGCAACAGTGCGAGAGATCCGAACGCGACAAGAAAGGGAACGACGTGGTCGAACACGCCACTCGGAGTGACAAGCAGCAGCGCTGCTCCACCGAGGGAAAGAAGCATCGTTGGTGGCAGCCATACTCGCAGGGTGTGCGAATGCCCTCGGATGTCCGGCGCAGCCCGAAGCGCGGAGCTGAAACCGCTGCCCAGCAGCGCGACAGAGTTGGTCACGTTTGCGGCGAGCGGCGGTAGCCCCACCGCGAGCAGGGCGGGATAGGAGACCAACGAGGCGACACCGCCGGCAGTGCCGATCACGCCTGCGACCACGCCTGCGATCGCGAGGAAAAGCAACTCGGTGATTCCGTGCACAGCTCAACCCTCGCAGATCTTTTGACCGCTCGATGCCCGAGAAGGTGGTGCACTCGTCTACCCCCATTTCGGGGGGCATTTTAAGGTTTGTACCCCGTCCCGCTATGGTCATTTCGGTGACCGACATATCCTCACAATGAACGGCTAACCATAGCTCTATCGGGGGAACGACAAATGGATCAAGCTCTCTTTCGCGCGCGCAAAAGCGGCAGGCGAACAATCGACAGATACACGCGATGGGGGCTGAAAACTCTCGCGGTAGCGGTGGTCGGAGGCCTCATTGCCGCTGCCATTCCCGGCACAGCGCAGGCGGCAGGTGTCGTCTCCCAGGGAGAGGGACGCCTGTTGACAGCATCTCTCGGTGCTAGCACGCTAGACGCACTTGCTTCGGTCGACGGTGCAGTTGCAGTGGACCAGTTCGGTCTCGGCGACCAGGTATCGGATGTGGCCATAAGCCTCACAGCGCTCAACGCACTGAACGTCCGGGTGCCCG
>JAODLU010000075.1 GCA_025464125.1 Microbacteriaceae bacterium
GCAAAACTGTCGACCAGCGCCGATGACATCTGCAGTTCCTTATCCGTGACATTGATCGCGTCCTTCAGCGCAGGAAAGTTGGCTTCCCGTACTTCGTCAGCCCACAGGAGCGACTGCAGCATGAGCACATCGTCGTGAACCCGCAGTGCACCGAGGCGTGTCTTCTGGCGCAGGGCGAAATGCACTATCGCGATGCGGTCGGTCTGCTCGAGCGTCTTGCGCAACAGCGCGTACGCCTTCGGCGACTTGGAGTCCGGCTCGAGAAAGTAGCTCCTGTCATACATGATCGGGTCGAGCTGGTCGCTCGGCACGAACTCGACGACCTCGATCTCCCGACTCTTCTCAGACGGCAGGGAGGCGAGGTCCTCCTTCGTTATGACTACGGTCTTGTCTCCGTCGTCATAGGCCTTATCGATGTGGTCGAAGGTGATGGTCTTGCCGCAGATCTCGCATCGTCTCTGGTACTTGATGCGCCCGCCATCCTTGTCATGCACCTGGTGCAGTGAGATGTCATGGTCTTCGGTCGCGCTGTAGACCTTCACCGGCACGTTGACGAGCCCGAAGGTGATTGCGCCTGTCCAGATGGCTCTCATGGCCTAATTCGACACCAATTCCGGCCAACCTTCAACGGGCGTACCCTTCTGTGGCATGCCTAAGGAGAACAGTGAGGTGGTGTCCGTCGACGGGCGCCGCATCTCGCTGAGCAACCTCGGCAAGGTTCTTTATCCTGAAACCGGCACGACAAAGGGCGACGTCATCGCCTACTACGCCGAAATCGCTGACGTTCTGATACCGCACGCTGCGAACCGCCCAGCGACCCGAAAGCGCTGGGTTCACGGCGTGGGGACTCCGGATGCCCCTGGCGAGATGTTCTTCCAGAAGAACCTCGACGACTCCACCCCGAACTGGGTCATCCGGCATTCGATCGAGCACAAGAGCCATCGCAATGAGTACCCGGTCGTCAACAACAGGCCGACGCTCGTGTGGCTTGCCCAGATGGCGGCGCTTGAGATTCACGTGCCGCAGTGGCAGTTCGGCAGGACAGGCACGCCGAGGAATCCCGACAGACTGGTGCTCGACCTCGACCCGGGTGAGGGCGTCGGCCTGCAGGAGTGCGCAGAAGTGGCCCGTCTCGTACGCGGCATCCTGACGGGCATGGGCCTCGACCCGATGCCTGTGACGAGCGGGAGCAAGGGCATCCACCTGTATGCAGCGCTCGATGGCAAGCAGACATCAGACCAGGTGTCTGCTGTCGCCCACGAACTCGCGCGTGCACTTGAGGCCGATCATGCCGACCTCGTGGTCAGCGACATGAAAAAAACGCTGCGCACGGGCAAGGTGCTGCTCGACTGGAGCCAGAACAGCGCGGCTAAGACCACGATCACTCCGTACTCCCTCAGAGGCAGGTTCAGGCCGACCGTCGCGGCGCCGCGCACGTGGAAGGAACTGGAGTCGAAGACACTCGACCAGCTCGACTACGCAGAGGTGCTGGCGCGCGTGAAGAAGTCCGGCGATCCGCTGGCCTCTCTCACTGCAGGACATTTGGATTCGCTCGAACCCACGGCCGAGCGAATGGCTGGTTTCGACAGGCTCGAGAAGTACCGCAGCATGCGCGATTCCTCGAAGACCCCTGAGCCGGTTCCGCACGCCGCTGCGGGTGGCACGAATGGCATGTCATTCGTCATCCAGGAACATCACGCCACACGGTTGCACTTCGACTTCCGTCTCGAGCACGACGGGGTGCTTGTGAGCTGGGCGGTACCGAAGAACGTACCGACCGATGTCGGCAAGAATCACCTGGCGGTGCAGACGGAGGACCACCCCCTCGAATACGGATCATTCGAGGGAACGATCCCGAAAGGACAGTACGGAGGGGGGGAGGTCACCATCTGGGACTCCGGAAACTACGAGCTGGAGAAGTGGCGGGATGGCAAGGAGGTCATCGTCACCCTGCATGGCACGAAACCGACGGGGCTGGGAACGCCGAAGCGCGTAGCCCTCATCCACACCGGCGGCGAAGGCAAGGCCGACCAGAACTGGCTCATGCACCTGATGAAGGACCAACAGGCCACCTCGACAGCGCCAGCTGCAATGCTCGCAACCGCAGGGGCTGTCGGCGATGTAGACGATGACGAGAACGACTGGGCGTTCGAGATGAAATGGGATGGCATCCGTGCGATTGCCACCGTTTCCCACGGCACTGTGACGCTTACCAGCCGAAACGGCATTGACCTGACCGCCAGCTATCCCGAACTGTCGGTGCTTGCTGACGCCGTTGGCGACCACCCTGCGACACTCGACGGTGAGATTGTGGCGCTGGACCGCAAGGGTCGCCCCGACTTCGGCTTGTTGCAGCAGCGGATGAACCTGACAGGCTTTCGCGATGTCGAACGCGCTCGGGCCTCAACGCCGGTGCATTACATGCTTTTCGACCTGCTGGCGCTCGATGGCAGGTCGCTGGTGAAGAACGAACTGGACAGCAGGCGGCAAGCACTGGAATCCCTCGTCGACCCGCCGGCTGGTGGAGCGGTACAGGTGCCTCCTCAGTTCGTCGGCAGCCTGCACGACGCCATCTCCACGAGCCTCGAACTCGGGCTTGAAGGCGTGGTCGCGAAACGGCGCGACGCAGGCTACGAGCCGGGCAGGCGTTCGCGTTCGTGGCTCAAGATCAAGCACCATCGCGCCCAGGAGGTGGTCGTCGGCGGCTGGCGACCCGGCCAGGGGCGGCGGGCGAACGGTGTTGGAGCCCTGCTGCTCGGTGTGCCTGACGGCACGGGATTCCGGTACGTCGGCAAGGTGGGCACGGGATTCAGCGACGCGGTGCTCGACGGGTTCACCACCACTTTCGCATCTCGAACGAGGGTGAAACCAACACTCGACGGGGTGCCTGCCGCTGAGGCGCGCGACGTCCACTGGATTCGTCCTGACCTTGTCGGGGAGGTCGAATTCGCCGAGTGGACGGCAACCGGCCGACTTCGGCAGCCATCGTGGCGGGGATGGCGACCAGACAAATCGCCGAAAGATATACACCTCGAATAGCTGGCGCAAAACCGCCCTTCGCGACAAACAATTTGCCCATAGGATCGTGGGCGGAGAAACTCTCCGCAGCGCTGAGGAGCGGGAAACCACGTGGGCAAACTTCTGTACGGACCAGCAATAGAAGTGATCTTCGACGATCGGGTCCTCGCTCACCTGCAGCTCGTCATCGGCCTGAAGCTTCGCCGCGGCGAGAGTTTCTTCTTTTCCTGGCGAGACGAGCAGAGCGTAGGCGACGGGCGAAGCGTCATCTGGCTCGACCCGTCTATCCCGCTCGTCTTTCGATACAACGGCGGGCGTATGCCGCGGATCAACCGTGAGTGGCTCGAAGTGATGACCCAGAGTTCAAACAGTGCGCAGGGCCTGCAGCTGACCGAAGAGGTCGGCGCCCTCGGCAGGACGACAGAAGAGTAAGTTGCGGCGACGTCTACCCGGGCAGCAGGCACTGTCAAGGTACTGTCCGGCTGCCTGACCGGAGCTTAACCTCGAGAGCGATGGCAGGTCTGCCATCATCACCGAGGAAAGCAGGCCGTCGTGACCGGATCGCCACCTCCACTCGAAGATGCCAGGGAGCCCGTCGACGGCCAGCCCAGCGAGGGCGCTCCGGAGACATCCGAGGTTCCACCGGGCGACTCCGACGACCTCACATTCGAGCAGGCGCTGGAGCAGCAGGAGCGTCCTGGCTACGACGAGTAGACAAGATGCTCAAGCCGACCAGCCGCAGCCAGGGCCGTGGAGTTACGCTCCGAGGTAGGAGTGCAGGTCGTCGCAACGAAGGCGCTTGAGGCTGCGTGTTTCCAGCTGGCGCACTCGTTCCCGGGTGATGCCATACAGTTCGCCGACTTCGTCGAGGGTCATAGCAGGGCGTCCTTCGAGGCCGAACCTCAGCCTGATCACAGTCGCATCGCGCGGCGGAAGCTCGTCAAGCCGACGGTTGATATCTGCATGGCGGAAGTTCATCTCGATAGCCTCGAACGGCTCCGGGTTGTCTGTGTCCTCGATGAGGTCGCCAAGCTCCGCTGTGCCGTCGTCGCCGATGGGAAGTCCGAGAGACACGGTGTCATGCTCGGCCTTCTGCAGCTTGAGCACCTCTTCGGTCGTAATCTGTGCAGCTTCAGCCACCTCGACCAGGGTCGGAGTACGCCCGAGTTCGGCGCCGAGGTCGCGGCGGATGCGGTCGAGCTTGTCGATCTTCTCCACCGTGTGCACAGGAATCCGGATGAGGCGGCTCGCGTCGGCGATGCCCCTCAGGATCGACTGCCGAATCCACCAGGTCGCGTAAGTGGAGAACTTATTACCGATCGTGTAATCGAATTTCTCCACAGCGCGCACCAGACCGAGGTTGCCCTCCTGGATCACATCCATGATGGGCAGGCCGCGTCCCGCGTAGCGCTTGGCGATGCTGACGACGAGGCGCAGGTTGCAGCGCACGAAGTCTTCGTATGCCTGGTTTCCATCGCGCTCAAGCCACTTGAGTTCGCGCTTCTCCTTGGCGGAGAGGTCTGCGAGCGCGGCGAGCCGCTCGCCGGCCAGCACGCCGACTTCGATGCGGTGGGCGAGGTGTACTTCGTCCTCCGCTGTCAGCAGGGGCGAACGCCCGATGCGCTGCAGGTAGTCGCGCAGGGGGTCGATTGACACCTCTGCCGGACGACCCGCGCTGCTCGAGAATCGTCCAGAGTAGTCACTCGTCGTGATAGTCATTTTTGACCCCCACATTGGTTACGGCAAGCGTATGATGGGCGGCGAGTTTGCCGCGAGGGGGTTGACATCCGTGCCGCGATGTCTTATTCAGCGCGGTTACGCGCGGGCTGAGGCCTGCGGGCAAAGCCAATGGAATACGAGTCTCGATCCGAGATAAGAACCATGTCGACGCCCTTCGAGTGAC
>JAODLU010000076.1 GCA_025464125.1 Microbacteriaceae bacterium
CGATGTCGACAGGCTTGTCTTCGCCGGCGAACGCCGACGCGATGGAGTGGTCGAGATCGTCGAGCGTGAGTTTCAGGTTTCGCGCCAGCAGGTTTCCGGTGCCTGACGGCAGCAGCGCGAGGGCCGCGTTCGACCCGTGCACGACCTCGGCCACTGCGCGCACGGTGCCGTCACCGCCAGCGGCGATCACCATCGTGGCTCCGGCGTCGAGGGCCTTCTGGGCCGCGCCCTGGCCAGGATCTTCAACGGATGTCGCGAACCAGAGCGTCTCGGCCCATCCCGCAGCGGCGCCTTCGCGGGCCACCGCGACCTTGATCGCGTCGAGGTCTACCTTGATCGGGTTGTACACCACAGCAGCTGTATCAGTCACTGTCATCCTGTCGTCTCGGGCAGTTGGTCGACGTGGGCAGTAGTCAGCCCACGCAGGCTCGGTCGGGCCGTTGCCAGCCGAGCCCATTCTGGTCGCGCCCAGCCCGTCGCACGAAGGGGTTGCCCTCTGCGGTTCCGGGCGTACGGTGCGGTCGCTTGTGCTGCTAACAGGCATCGTAAATAGGGGGTGCCAGATTGTTGGGTGCCCTGTCTTGGCGTGTCGCGGGGGTGCGATTTAGAGTCGGTGGACTATCGAACATACTTTCGAATGCGGAGGAGCAGATTATGGAACGGGTGGATGCCGCACTCGAGGTCTGGACAGACGCTGCGGGCGTGCCGCAGCGTCTGGTCTGGGACGGCCGCCGCTACCGCGTGACGGACCGGCCTACCTACCTTGAGATCCCGTTCGACTTCGCGCTGATGACCCATCCGCCACAGAGTCCGCCGGGCTGGCGCTTCCAGGCGACGGACGACGACGGCAGGTCCCGCATGTTCGACATCCGCTGGGCGCCGGCCTTCGGACGCTGGGCTTTCGAGCGCAGCGGGGACTGACGCGTTCTTGGATAAGTGGAACAGGAGGCGCAGACTGAAGTGATGATCAAGTTCTGGAAGAGATTCAATACCCGCGAACGAATAGCGACCGTGTTCTACGCGCTCGCTATTGTCGCCGTGGTCCTGCAGATCATCCTGCTCAACACTGGCACGCTGAAGAACGCGTTTCCAACGATGCTCATCGTGCCGGTCCTGCTGATCGTCGCGGCGGCATTCAACCTCTGGGGCAACAACCCCCGACCGGCAAGCGCGCAGGAAAACGACCCAAACAGGCGGTAAGGCTCACTGGCCGGTGCTGGTCGGTCAGTGTGACCCTCGACGCAAAGGAGTGTGGTCGCGGGCCCTCGGTGAAGAGGACCCGCGACCGGCAACTGCTTGTCTGTACTGGTGACTACTTCAGTACTTTATGGCGACGCTTGAAGAGCACCACCACGATTCCGAGCAGGACCATGCCGCCACCAGCGGTGAGGAGGCCCGTCACGCCGGTCGCGCCGGTGAACGCCAGGGCTGATGCTGCTGCGGTGGTTTCGCAGTTCAGAGCAGCCTGGGTTATCACGGTGTCGGCGGTCGGGTTGACCCACGTTGGCTCGAGCGAGTTCGGCTGCTCGGCCTGCGCGGTCACTACGACCAACCCTGCTGTCGCAGGATACGAGCCAGGAACCTGGCCGGGCACGCCGTTGATGGTGAACGTCAGCCCCTCGGAGTTGCTGGCATCTGCAGCGCCGACAGTGACCGAACCTGCTGCATCACAGGTGGGCTGAAGTACCGTCACGACGGGCAGGAACACCAGCGGCTCATGGGTCGGCAGGCATGCCACGTCGGTTGCTGGCAAAGTCGGCTCGAGCGTGCCGTGGAAGTTCAGTTCGCCCAGATCGCCGTCGAATTTCGCATTGTCGACAACCGTTGCCGTCACCGAGAAGTCGTCGCTGCCTGCGGGATCGGTGACCGCGCCCCAGGTCGCATTGATGGCGTCGCCGAGAACGAGTTGCTGCGGCGAGAGACAGGTCGCGTCGGTGAAGCTCACAGACGCAGTCGCGACCGGTGGGATGATCACTGGCGGCTCCTGGCAACCCGCAGCGAAGAACGCCTGGCCAGCGGCATCCCAGTTAAGTCCTGGGAAGTCGATGACGGTGCCCTGCTTCAGGTAAGAGAACGGCGGCACGATGTCGCCGTAGTTCTGGTGCGTGTCGTGACCGGCAGTGAAGAACGCGTTGACTGATGTGTTCAGCGAGACGTACGGGTTGCTGTCGCTGCCCGTTGCGTGGCAGAACTCAACCTTCTTGACTGAGGTGTTGTCGCATGCCGCGCTAGCGTCAATCGGGTCGAGCTGGCCATGGAACTCAGCCGTGCCCTTTCCGCCTGCGAACTCCGCATTATCTGTCACGGTGGCGGTGACGGAGAAGTCGTCGCTGCCTGCGGGATCGGTGACCGCGCCCCATGTCGCATTGATGGCGTCGCCGAGCACGAGCTTTTGCGGCGCGAGGCAGGTGGCGTCGGTGAAACTCACGGACGCGGTCGCGACCAGTGGAACGATCGGCTCCTGGCAGCCCGCGGCAAAGAAGACCTGGCCGTCGGCATCCCAGTTGAGGCCGGGGAAGGAGATGGTCTGGCCCTGCGCAAGGTAGGAGAAGGGGGGAACGACGTCGCCCTGGTGGCTGTCGTGCCCGGCGGAAAAGAACGCCGCGACAGTGGTGCCCAACAGAAGGTACGGCAAGCTCGGAAGGCCAGTGGCGTGGCAGAAAGTCACGTTGGTCACTGTGGTGTTGTCGCATTCCGGACCGGTCAGGATCGGGTCGAGCGTGCCATGGAAGTTCTTCGAGCTCTTCGCCCCGGCAAACGCCGCGCCGTCTGCAGCCGTGGCGGTGACGCTGTAGTCGTCGTCACCGGCGGGGTCGGTAATGTCGCCCCATGTCGCGTTGACTGCGTCATCGAGCACGACCAGTTGCGCACTGGCGCAGGTCGCGTCCGTGAAGCTGACCGACGCTGTCGCAACATTGGGGGTTTCGCCCGGGCTCGTGCAACCAGCCGCGAAACGGGCCTGGCCCGTTGCATCCCAGTTCTGCCCCGGGAAGTCGATTATCACGCCGCGCTTCTCGTAGCTGAACGGCGGCACGATGTCGCGACCACCCTGGTGGGTGTCGTGCCCAGCGTTGTAGAAGGCATTCACCGATGTGTTGATGAACACGTAGGGGTTCTGCTGGCTGCCGGTTGCGTGGCAGAAGGCAATTTTGGTGACGATGGGGTTCGTCGCTGGCACGAACGTGTACGCGAAGGAAGGCGCGCTCAGCTCGCTCGCAGCCGCGCCGGAAACCGCAGGCGGGGTGGGCTGGGCAGCAGGACCTGTGGCGTCCGCGACAGGCAGTGCGATCGGGTCGGGTGCGGTGTCATCCGCCACCCCCGACGCGGACGAGTCCGCCGGTGTAGTGGTGCCTGAAGTTGGCGTGTTGTCTGCGACTGCAGGGATGCTGGCCTCGGACGTGGTGGCGTCGGACGTGGTGGCGTCGGACGCGTCGGACGTGATTGCGTCTGGCGCGCTGGAATTTGCCGTCGACGTGGCGCCGTCCGCAAGGGCGGGTGCGGATGCGCCCAGGAGGGCACCCCCTGCAAGGAGTACAGCGGCACAGGCCGCTATGAGCTTTATGGGTTTCACTGGATTGGACTTTCTGGTGTGGGTAGGACGTGCATGCTGGGAATTGGGTGGGTGGCCGCCCATTTCCCTGGGGACGACCACCCGGGCCGAGCTCGGCCCATGCGCTGGCGTCAGCCAGCGTCGAAAGCCAGCCCCACTGAGGGAGACCGGGCGTTCGAGAGCTAGCACCCCGGTCCGGCAAAACCATTACGCGGAAGATCGCCTTGATTCCTGAATCGGCAAATCCGTACCCCGTCGAGCACTGAATCGGAATATATATTTGGATCCACGTGATGGACTGCCTCAGACGAGTCCTGAGAATGACTGATCCCTGCTACCTGGGTGCGGACAGTGCTACCCCTAGGACCACCAGCACGATGCACACCATTTACCCGCTCCCCCGGATCTCCAGCGGAACGACCACCTACCTGTACTGGTGCTGCATCCAAGTCCCTGAGTCCTAGTGTTCGCGCCCCTCGACGACCTCGAACGCAACGCGAGCGGGCAACCCGCGTCGGTCGCCATCGCGACACCCCGCCGCGAGTACACCTTCAGGCAGGTTCAGGATGCCGCGCTCGCTGTTTCTGCACGCCTGCATGCCGCAGGGGTTACGGCCGGGTCCCTGGTCGCACTGGACCTGCCGTCCGCTCTCGAGTGGATCGTCGACCTCGCCCTGTTCCGGCTCGGGGTGCGAACCGTCTCGATCAGGGGCGTTTCCGACCCCGGCGCGCTGCCGACGGGCCTGCTCATCTGTGAAGCGGGGCGCCGCGGCATCCGGGGCGGGGCTCTCTTCGAGATCGACGAGCACTGGATCGACTCGGCGGTCGAAGCAGGCCTCGAAGGCCCTCCGGTTGTCGACTTCCCCGGGCCGGATTACGACTTTCGGTACATCCTGACCAGCGGAACCACCGGGGTTCCGCGTGCCGCTGCATACTCGGTCAGCGCCTTCGACCATCGGATGGCTGACGGCCACCTGCACTGGACAGATGGTCGCCCGGAGCTCACCCTCATCGGGCTCTCGACGACCGGCGGCTTCCACGCGGCCGCCGCGTGCCTGCGGCTCGGCGTGCCGTACCTGGCGGTCGACCGCATCGACATCGAGGCGCTGGAGTTCGCTGCGAGGCAGCGCATCCGTGTGCTCTGCGGTTCCCCGGCGCAGGTCGGGGCGGCACTGGCCATCGGCGTGGCGCTGCCCGAACTGGAAGAGGTGCGGCTGTCTGGCGCTACCCCAAGCGAGGCGCTGCTCGGGCTGATCGACGTTCCGGTTCGCAGCGTCTACGGCTCGACGGAGGGCGGTGGCGTCACGCAGGCCTTCCTCGGCCCGCAGAGCGACCCATACGCGGTTGGCGTCGCGGTCGCGGGCGTCGAGTTGCAGGTGGTCGACACGGCGGGCATCCCCACCACCGGCGACGGCCACGTGCGCTACCGCTCGCCCGGCATGGTGTCGGGTTACCTGGTCAACGGCTCGGTAGTTCCCTTCACCGACGGATGGTTCGTGCCAGGCGATCGCGGCACTCTCAACCCCGACGGCTCACTGGTTCTCTCAGGGCGGCACTCCGAGTTGTTCAACCTCGGTGGCGTGAAGCTCGACCCGGCTGTCGTTGACCGGCTCGCGCAGGCCTATTCGGGCGTGCTCGATGCTGCTGCCTTCCACGTTGAGCGGCAGGCCGGCGTGCCCGAGGTTGGCCTTGCCGTGGTTGCGACCCCCGACTGCGACCTGCGGGGCCTCGACCAGGAGCTCCGCGCACGGTTGCCCACCACGCATCCGACTGCCTTCTGGCAGGTGCAGGCCATTCCTCGCAGCCGACTCGGCAAACCGCTGCGTGTGAATCTCGCGGCCGATTTCGAGTCGAATCGCGCCCGCTAGTGATGCTCGTTATGCGTGCGCGATGCCACCGATATGCTCAGATCCTCCATACTGCCCAAGCTCGCCAGGGTCTCTCCGCTGCGCCCTCCCCGCTACGTCAATCTGAACGGATGCTCGCAACCACATGACTAACTCCCCCACACCGAGTGACAGGGGCCGCCTCGCCGGCAAACGAATCGTCGTAGTGGGTGGCGCTCGCGGGATAGGGGGCGAGATCGCGAGGCGGTTCAGTTCGGAGGGCGCCACACTCAGCATCCTTGATCGGCTCGCGGATGAGGGTTCGCGGCACGCGAAGGAGATAGGGGCCGCGTTTCTCGAGGTTGACCTGCTCGACCCCGTTGAAGCGCAGGCTGCTACCGAAGCTGCGGTAGCCGGGCTTGGAGGCGTGGACATCCTCGTCAACAGCGCGGGCATCCTGCGGCTCGGTCCCCTGCTCGAGATGACAGTCGCTGACTGGAACCAGATCTTCGCCATCAACACGCGCGCCATGCTCACCACGATGCAGGTGGCAGCGAGGTCGATGATCGCAGCTGGCAACGGAGGCAAGATCATCAACATCGCGAGCATGGCGGCCAAGAAGGGCGGAGCGAACGAAGGTGCGTACGCCGCATCGAAGGCCGCGGTCGTCGCGCTCACCCGGGCGGCAGCGCTTGAGTGGGGATGCCACGGCATCACCGCGAACTCGCTCTGCCCCGGCTACGTGCTCACCGAAATGGGTGCGGCCACCCGCACTGAGGAAGATGTGCGCACCTGGGCGACGTATTCCCCTCTCGGCCGACTCGGCGAAACCGCGGATGTCGCTGGCGTCGCACTCTTCCTCGCCTCACCCGACGCCGATTACCTAACAGGGCAGGCCATCAACGTCACCGGCGGAATGGTCATGCACTGACGTTTGGGGATGCAGTGACGTTCGAGGATGCACTGGCCTCGGGTTACTACGGCTGGGATTCCTTCCGACTCTGGCGTACTCTTCCGTCCGAAGCGACCAGATCGGGCGCGGATGGAGGAAGCGTCTGCCGTGGCCCCGACTAAGCGCACGGCACGGGATTCCAGCAGTGCGATCTCCGGCACTGCACTATTGGACGACGACCGCGCGATCGCAGCACGCACAACCCCACCGAAGTATCTGACGCACCGCACTGCCGGGTTGCTGCTTCTTGGCTACGGCATCTCCCGGGTGCTCACTACAGTCCTGCTGGCACTGGCCTACCTGCTGTCGTCATCGCAGCACTGGTCGGTCGCGCATTTCGACGGCGGCCCCGGCTTTTTGGGATTCCTGCACTCATGGGACGGCGAGTACTACCGGCGCGTGGCCACTGACGGATACCCGACCCGACTCCCGCACGATGAGTCCGGCGCCGTGCAAAAGAATGCCTGGGCGTTCCTGCCCCTCTATCCCTTCATAGTGAGGGCGGTCATGGTCACCGGTCTCGATTTCTCATCAGCCGGAATGCTGGTCTCCATAGTGTTCGGTGGAGCAGCTGTTTTCGCCCTGCATCGCGTGCTGCGTCGCTTCGGCGAAACCACGGCGCTGTGGGGCGCGCTCTTCTTCTGCTTCGGGCCTCTCTCCTACATCCTGCAGGTCACATATGCCGAGAGCGTCTTTCTCTTCCTCATGTTCGCCGCGCTAGCTGCACTGATCGAACGGCGGTACATGCTCGTCACCCTCTTCGGAGTCGCGGCAGCCTTCGCGCACCCCGGCGCCGTGGCGCTGGCTGCCGCGCTGGTACTTCAATCCGCAATCCGCCTCTGGAATCGTGAGCCCTTTCCCATTCGCGAGCGCGTGCGGGCCGGGATCGCACTCGCCGCGCTTTCGGTAGCTGGATTCGCGTGGCCGATCATCGCCTGGATCGTGACCGGAAGGGGAGATTCCTACTTCGAGAGCGAACTCGCATGGTGGCGGGATTACCTCGGCAACGTGCACTTTCTGCCGTTCACCCCGTGGTTCATCTTCGCCTCGCACTACTGGGGCGTGATCGGCATCCTCGTGGTGTTGGCAGTTGTCGGCGGTTTCGTATGGTGGCTCACTCGTCGATCCACGCGCGTGCTCGGCGTCGACCTGCTCGGGTACACGGCCAGCTATTCCGCGTACCTCTTCGCGGTGTTCCTGCCACAGCAAAGCCTGCTCCGGATGCTGCTGCCGCTGTCACCGCTGCGTGGCCACCCGGCGCTGTCCCGAACGCCGACCCGCCGACGTGTCACGCTGGCGGTGTGTGTGGCGCTGCAGCCCGTCGGAATCCTGCTGTTCTGGGTGATCTGGCCGCCGTAGTTTGCAGGGCGGCTCGGGGCAACCGTTCGCAGTCAGTCGGTCATAGCCGAATCCTCGGCGGACGATTCATCCGGCGACTGGGCTTCTGGTGACTGGGCTTCTGGTGACTCGGCTTGCGGTGACTGGGCTTCCGGTGACTGGGTGGGAGGCGCGGCCGCCTCGGCATCCTGCCTGGCTTGCTCCGGCTTGGATTTTGCGGCGCCTGCCGTCGTCTCGATGCGTGGGTCTGGATCTGCGTAGCTCATGGGTTGCACGCTACGCCGCAGATTCTTGATGGCGAGGGGGTCAGGCGTCCTCAGTCGACGCCGACCGCGGAGCGATTCTCGACAGCTCGGCCACTCCCTTGTTGAAGATTCCGAGACCAACCCCGCCGTCGACGAATATTTCCTGGCCCGTCACGTACGAGGCAGCATCCGAACAGAGGAATGCGATCATTGCCGCGATCTCTTCCGGGCCGCCCTGGCGACCCAGCGGGATGGACGCGCTCCTGATCGCCGCCTGCTCGGGGTCGCTCCAGAACTTCGCGGTCATCGGCGTTCGTACGGCTCCCGGTGCGACAGCGTTGACGCGAATGCCTCGCGGCCCGAGTTCAACCGCAAGCTGCATCACCATCCGCGCAAGGGCCGCCTTCGACGCTCCGTAGGCGATGCTCGCCGGGTAGACGACGCTGCCCGCCTCTGAGGTGACGGCCACAATGCTTCCGCCGGCCGGGATCCGCAGGTGGAAAGCGGCGACCAGCCTCGCGAAGGCCACAGCGTGCACCTCGAAGAGCAGGCGTACCTTTGCGGCGATGCCGGATTCACCGATCACGCTCGGCTTTGCGATACCAGCGACGTGCACGACACCATCGATCCGGCCCTCGATGGTTGGCGCTGCGAGTTCGATGGCGGCGTCATCCGTCAGGTCGACCTGCCGATCCAGCGGGCCCTTGGGTGGTGCAATGTCCCACACGCTGACCTCTGCGCCGGTTTGCCTGAGCGTGCGCGCGACCTCGGCTCCGATTCCAGAGGCCCCGCCCGTGACTATCCACACCATTCGAACTCCTTCTCCCGACCGGGATGCGACTGCCTTTGGATCATATCCATGGCAGTCGCCGACGGAGAAAATCGACCGAACGGGAGTCGGGTTCGATGCCGCCCGGCATATCGTTGACTCGTTACGTGCACAAAGCTGTCGCGTCTTCAGGAGAGGTCACCAATGGAGTTCACCCAGATTCGCTACGAGAAGCGCGGACCCGTCGCGTGGATAACCATGGACCGTCCAGCGAAGCGCAACGCCCAGAGCGTTCCGATGACCTACGAACTCAATGAGGCGTTCGACCTTGCGGCGCAGGACCACGACGTTTCGGTGGTTGTGCTCGCGGCATCCGGCCCCCATTTCTCGGCCGGGCACGACATCGCAGACCCGCACAGGTATGAGGATCCGGGGCATTCGGTGAGCACGTGGGCAGACTGGGCGGCGCCAGGAGCCGAGGGGCGCAACGCCCGCGAGCACGAGATCTACTTCGACATGTGCAAGCGCTGGCGCAACTTCAGCAAGCCCACGATCGCTGCTGTGCAGGGCAAGTGCATCGGCGGCGGGCTCATGCTCGCCTGGTCGTGCGACCTCATAATGGCCGCCGAGGATGCAGTATTTCTCGACCCGGTGGTCAACCTCGGCATCGCCGGCGTCGAGTGGTTCGCGCACCCGTGGGAGCTCGGGCCACGGCGCGCCAAAGAGCTGCTGATGACCGCAGAATCGTGGGATGCCCGGCTGGCCGAATCCGTCGGGATGGTGAACCACGTGGTGCCGGTCGACGAGCTGCACGCCAGGACGCAGCAACTCGCGGAGCGCATCGCCAGCAAGCCGCAATTCGCGGTCAAAATGGTGAAGCAGTCGGTGAACGCGGCGACGGATGCCCAGGGCCAGCCAGCCGCGATGATGACTGCCTACGCGTTCCACCAGCTGGGGCACTCGCACAACATGGAACTGCACGGTCTTCCCCTTGACCCGTCCGGCATCGCGGCTTCGACCGGCAAAGCTCCCGCCGCCGGCTGATGCCATGGAGCCCTCCCGTGTGCCAACCGAAGCCGTCGACGTGCTCATCGTCGGCGCTGGCATCTCCGGCATTGGAGCGGCGTACTACCTGCAGGATCGCTCGCCGAACCAGTCGTTCACCATCATCGAAGCTCGCAGTGGCCTTGGCGGAACGTGGGATCTGTTTCGCTTCCCCGGGGTGCGCTCAGACTCCGACCTGCACACGCTCGGCTACGAGTTCCGCCCCTGGCGCGACGCGAAGGCGATAGCTGGCGCCGACAAGATCCTCAGCTACCTGAAGGACACAGCACACGAGTTCGAGTTGGACAAGAAGATCCGTTTCAACCAGAAGCTGGTCACCGCTGACTGGTCGAGCGCGCACCAGCGGTGGACGGCCACTGTCGAGCACACCGACACTGGCGCGCGCGACACGATCTCTGCCAGGTGGATCTTCTCGGCGAGCGGATATTTCCGGTACGACGAGGGCTTCACTCCCATATTCGCCGGCCAGGAGCGCTTCGCCGGACCGGTCGTGCATCCGCAAACGTGGCCGGCAGATCTCGACTACTCGGGCAAGCGAGTGGTGGTCATCGGCAGCGGTGCCACCGCGGTCACCCTCGTGCCAGCGATGTCAAGCGCAGCGCATGTGACCATGCTCCAGCGCACGCCGAGCTATATTCTGCCCATCGCATCCGAAGACAGGATCGCGCTGCTGGCACGACGGCTGCTCGGTGCAGACAGGGCTCACCCCATCATCCGTCGCAAGAACATCGCCGTGCAGCGAGCCCTGTGGCTCTTCGCCCGCCACTTTCCAACCCAGGCTCGCCGCGTCATCCGCTGGGCCAACGTCAGGTCGCTGCCCGCAGGATTCCCGGTCGACACGCACTTCGCACCCCCGTACAACCCGTGGGACCAGCGCTTGTGCTTCGTGCCTGACGGCGACTTCTTCGCGGCAATCCGCTCGGGCAAAGCGTCGATCGAGACGGATCGCATCAGTACCTTCACCGAGACGGGTA
>JAODLU010000086.1 GCA_025464125.1 Microbacteriaceae bacterium
GCCCGACTCGACGACGACACCGCCGAGGGTCGTGCCGTGACCGCCGAGGAACTTAGTGGCGGAATGGATGACGACATCCGCTCCCCACTCGATCGGGCGGATCAGGTACGGCGTCGCAATCGTCGAATCGATGATGAGCGGCAGGTTGTGCGAGTGCGCGACGGCCGCGAGTCCCTCGATGTCCGCGATCTCGCCCGAAGGGTTGGCCACAGTCTCAGCGAAGATCAGCTTCGTCTTGTCAGTGATGGCCGCCTCGTAGTCGGCTGGGTCAGAGCTGCGGATGAACGTGGTGTCGACCCCGAAACGGCGGAGGGTGACATCCAGCTGCGTGACCGACCCGCCGTACAGGTTGGCTGAGGAGACGATGTGGTCGCCTGCACCGGCAAGCGAGGCGAACGTGATGAACTGCGCGCCGAGACCGGAACCGGTGGCAACAGCGCCGAGACCGCCTTCGAGCGATGCGACCCGCTCTTCGAACGCCGCGACAGTCGGGTTGGCGAGACGGCTGTAGATGTTGCCGTACTTCTGCAGGGCGAAACGGGCAGCGGCGTCTGCAGTGTCGTCGAAGACGAAAGCCGAGGTCTGGTAAATGGGCAGAGCGCGAGCGCCCGTCACCGCGTCGGGGATGTTGCCTGCATGGATCGCGCGCGTGCGGAATCCGTATTCTCGATCAGCCATCCGTTCAGGCTAGCGAATCGTGAGGGGCCCGATCGCCGTGTTGCGTTACGAGTCCTTACCTGCGGCAACAGGTGGTTCGGCGTGCTCGGGCAGCTCCTCTTCCTCGTCATCATTCGACTTGCCTGCCAGGCGGCGGAACAGCAGGTAGATTCCAACGCTCAGCACGGTGAAGCTGCCAAGCACGATGACCCAGACCCATACGCTCTCACCGACCTTGCCCCAGTTGCTGGAGGAGGGCAGCACGACGCCGACGAATGCAATAGCCACCACTACGTACACGACAGCCCACAGCCACTTGCGGTAGGCGAACAGGGCAGAGCCGTCGAGGAAGCGGAAGGGCAGCATGCCGATGAACAGTGCGGTCAGGCCTTCGGCCGCAACAGCCACCAGGCTGTCGCGAACCAGCGCGCCGCCCCAGGACCCGGCAGCCCCGCTCATGGTGAGCAGGCTGTAGCCGGCCCAGGCGAGAATCGCGAAGCCGAAGATCACGCCGCCCTCGACAAGCGTCGCCTTCGCTTCCTGCGCCTTGGTCGCACGCCCGGCGATGGTGAGTCCGAGGATGAGCCCGATCAGGATGCCCGGCGCGAAGTCGATCACCCTCGAGAGCACCACACCGAGCAGGGTCAGCACCAGCCCGAGCGGACGCAGCTCGATGATCGTCGAAAGCTTCCAGCGGCGGCGGATGATCGCACCAGAGATAACGCTCGCCACGTATCCGACGATGAGAAGGCCGATGCCGCTGGCCAGGATCATGCGCAGGGTGGTGATGTCGAATCCGACGCCCGGGTCTGCGAAGGCGAAGATGACGGCGGCGACCGTGGTCACCGTAAGAGCACCGACCATGTTCGACCGCGAAAGCCATTCCTCGAACCTGGTCCACCACGCGGCCTTCTTCGGCAGGCGTCGGCTGAAGCGCGCGTAGTTCTCCTCCACTGTCGAGTTCAGCAGTTCGGCGGGGAAGGCGACGAAGATCAGCAGTGCGAGACCGGCGACTGCTGCCGAGCCGACGACGACGGGGTTGCGCAGCACATCCTGCACAGTGGAAATGGAGCCGCTCAGCACGTTGGGCGCGGTCGGCTCGTCACGGGCGAGTCCATGAGCGGTGCCGCCAGCGCTGCCACTGCCGCGGCTGTCCGCAGAGGGATCGGTAGTGATGACGGTGCCTCCGGCCACCACTGGCAGCGGCATCACGGTCACCGCCTGCTCCACCACTGACGGTTCTTCGCCAGCAGGGGAGACGGTGACCACGAAGTGGTGCGTACCGGGCTCCGTGTCTGCCGGGATCGTGACGTGCAGCAGGAAGGTGCCATCAGCACCCACGACAGTGGATCCGAGGGCCACAGGCGTCGAGTGCAGCTCAGCGGAGACCGGTGCTCCCGGAGGGAGGTTTGAACCGGTCAGGTCGGTCTGGTCGCCGGGCTCATAGCTGTCTTTGCCGCCGGTGCCGAGGGTCCAGACGAGCGGTGTCGTAACGACGGGCTTCGGCGTAACGGTCGGAGTTTCGGGCACCGGCGCTGCAGGCACGACCAGTTGCACGGTCGAGCTGTATGCCGAGTACCCCTGGAAGGAGCGCACGACGTCGACGTCGGCCGAACTGCATACCCCGTCGCACCCTTCGCCTTCGCCGCTGCCGAATGGAGAAGCGACGAAGCCCTGTGACTGCTGCTGCGAGGTGAGGCTGATTGCGCCGGCTTGCGGTGTGAAGGTGCAGGCCCATGAGCCGCTGGCGCCAACTGTGGTTGCGCACTCCTGGCTGGCGCTTGCATCCAGCACTGCGACCAGATAGCCCGGCGTGCCGACGCCGGATGCAGTGACCGAGCGGTCGTCATTCACGACTGCGCCGAAGCCAGGCGCCGACGGGATCATGATGTAGTCGTCCTGAAAAGTGGAGTCGATCAGGTCGACCTGCTGCCCGGAGTAGACGTTCCAGATGCCGGGTGCCAGCGATCCGAATGTGCACGATTGCACCTGTTCGCCGTACTGGAAATCGAACCCCTCACCGCTGCTGGCCAGCGGAGGGCACCCGGCAACCGGGTCGCCGAAGCTGTAACCGCCTTCGCCGTTGGGAGTGG
>JAODLU010000346.1 GCA_025464125.1 Microbacteriaceae bacterium
GAGGAGGAGAAGCTCGTCGAGAACGTGAAGCGCAACTCTCCTGCGTTCCGCGCCACGCTCGAGAAGCTGCTTGACCTGCCCATAGTCGGGGACGTGCGCGGTGACGGCTACTTCTTCGGTATCGAGCTCGTGAAAGACAAGAAGACCAAGGAGACCTTCGACGACGACGAGTCAGAGCGCCTGCTGCGCGGCTTCATGTCGAAGGCCCTGTTCGACGCAGGGCTCTACTGCCGTGCCGACGACCGGGGAGACCCCGTCGTGCAGCTGGCCCCACCGCTCACGATCGGCCAGCCGGAGTTCGATGAGATCGAGGGCATTCTTCGTGGAGTGCTGACAGAGGCGTGGTCGCGCCTCTGAGCGGGTCTTCCGCGGATTCCGTGCACACCGACGCCAGGCACATCAGCTTCTGGTTCGACTCCCTAGACGAAGACCACTCACCGCGCCCAGCTCTCAGCGGTGACCTGGCAGTTGATGTCGCCATCGTCGGTGGCGGGCTGACGGGCCTCTGGACCGCGTACTACCTCGCGAAGGCCGAACCGGCGCTGCGCATCGTGGTGCTCGAGAAAGAGATCGCGGGCTTCGGGGCGTCAGGCAGGAATGGCGGATGGTGCTCAGCACTTTTCCCCGCATCCACCGCGTCGCTGGCGAAGAAGCACGGGCTGGAGGCCGCCCTGGCGATGCGCCGGGCCATGATCGAGACCGTGGAAGAGGTAGGGCGCGTCACCGCGGCCGAGGGCATCGACTGTGACTTCGCGAAAGGCGGAACGGTGACCATGGCCCGCGGGGCCGCCCAGGTCGCCGCAGCACGAGCAGAAATCGAGGAGGCCGCCAGGTTCGGAGTCGACCAGGTCGTGGCGATCGATGCGCCGCGCGGCGCTGCAGGGACGGAATTCGCCACATTCGATCCGGCCTGCGCCAGGCTTCATCCGGCGAAGCTCGTGCGAGGGCTTGCCCGCGTTGTCGAAAGCCTCGGAGTGACGATCCACGAGCACACCGAGGTTCTCGACTGGCAGCCGCACACCGTACGAACTGGCGCTGGCACGGTCTCGGCGACCACGATCGTGCTCGCCCTCGAGGGCTATGGCGCGACGCTGCCGAAGCTCCACAGGCGCGTGCTGCCGCTGTATTCGCTCATGATCGCAACCGAGCCGCTCGACGAAGCGACGTGGCAGCAGATCGGCCTAACGCACGGCCAGACATTCGCCGACTTCAGGCACCTGATCGTCTACGGCCAGCGCACCGCAGACAACCGCTTCGCTTTCGGTGGTCGGGGCGCGAGATATCACTGGGGCAGCAGCATCCGGCCTGGCTACGACCGGGTTCCCGCGGTTTTCGATCACCTGGCGCAGACGCTAGGAGAGCTGTTTCCGGCCGCCGCCGCAGCCGACGTGACGCACCGCTGGGGTGGGCCACTCGGCGTGCAGCGGGACTGGCACGCCAGCGCGAACTACGACCGTGAGACGGGCATTGCAGAGGCCGGCGGCTACGTCGGCGACGGCCTCAGTACGACCAACCTGGCCGGCCGCACCCTCCGCGACCTTATTCTCGGGAACGACACGGCGCTCCTGCGATTGCCATGGACGAACCATCACTCGCGCAACTGGGAGCCCGAACCGCTGCGATTCGCCGGGGCCAACGCCGGGCTCGTGGCGATGGGCGTCGCAGACTCGGAAGAGCGCATCACCGGTCGGGCCTCGATCGTGGCGAAACTGATGGGCCCGCTCACCGGGCACTGAACTGCCTGTCTCGCCAACCCTGCTTATTCGCAGCTACGTATTACGTCAGCGCTCGCCGTGCGAGATCACTGTGCCCGCTGGTGGCAGTTGCCCGCGCATGAGCTGGGTAATGGTGGCGAAACTGAATCCCCTGGCACGCAGCCCGTCGATGATCTCGCCCGAATGCTCGACTGTCGGCTTGTGCACGTCGTGCATGAGAAGGATGCTGCCGATGCGGGGACCGTTGATCGTGCGGTCGAGCAACTGGTCGACCGGCGGCTCTGTCCAGTCCTTCGGGTCCACGTCCCAGAGCACCAGTGGCAGCTCGACGTCGTCGCGCACTCTCTGGTTCTCATCCCCATATGGCGGGCGCATGAGTGCTGGCCTCCGCCCTATCGCATCAAAGATGGCCTGGCTGGTCCTGTCGACCTGCGAACGGATGTCGGCGTCAGACAGTTTGGTCAGCTCAGGGTGGCTCCACGAGTGGTTGCCGATCTCCTGCCCGGCAGCGCTGACCCGCTGCACGAGTGAGGGATATGCTTCGGCGTTGCGGCCGACCATGAAAAACGTGGCTGACGCATTTTTGGCCTTCAGGGTGCCGATCAGGTCATCGGTGTACGGACCGGGTCCGTCGTCGAAGGTGAGGGCCATGCACGCCACGATCGCGCAGTTCAGGTGATCGAGTGGGGCCGGCACGTCTGCGGGGCCCGTGTATGCCGCGCCGCCCATAACCGCAGCCTGGACGCGCGCGCCAGCCTCGCTCAGCAGGTTGGTAACGCGGTCGACCGAGACCGCGACAAATCGCTGGGCCAGGCGCTCAGCAGGCTTTGAGGTCGCTGTTGCCGTGGGGGAAGGAGTTGCTGGTGGCGTTGCCGGCGGTACAGCAGGCGTGACGGGTGCGACAGCAGGAGCCCTGCCGAATTCCGCCGGCACGGTGACGACAAGGTCACCGTCAGCCCGAAAGGCGACGTCGGCGAGGAAGGCGTTTTGCTGGGCGACCGTCCAGGTTCGCGACTCGGTTTCGGCCGCGGCATCCGCCCGCTTCGCAGTGACGAGGGCGCGGATCACCCACGCCACGACCGTGTTGCGTCCTGCGTCCGAGACAAGCGCTCCGCCATCGAAAACAGTGGCGGCCGCGGTGTCTGTATATAGAGCCACGCTCGTGTCGGCAGTCGCCTCACCATTCGCGATCGTGAGCACGCGCATCCGTTCCCCAAAGAACTGGCCGGACGCCAGCAGCGCATCGCAGGACAGCAGCAACCGGTTCACACCGCTGGCCGCTGGCGCTTCCGACGCATCTGCAGCGAGGGACCTGGCCGAGTCGACAGTCGATCCCCGCACGCATGCTCCGCGGTCGGGGGCTGACACCGGGGCTGGCGCGAGTCGTGGGGAATATGTGCCGCCGGCAAAGGCCGCCAGCGCGGCAGACACTCGGCCATCGATCGCAGCGTTCAGAACCTGCTCGCCAGGCAGGTATGCCCACCGAGCGGCGAGCGGTGTCCCGCCGTCAGCGCTGAAGATGCGCTGCCCGTTAATGCCTGGCACGGTGTTCGAATCGATCGTCGGCGCTGCGGAACCGACTGCCGCAGGGTATGCGAGCCCAGGCGCTGCCGTGCCGGTTGGTCCGGCTTCGGGAAAGAGCTGGTCCATGCTGCAGGCCGCGAGCACGGTGACCGTCATGAGCGCCAGGCATACAGCGCCGATCGACCGCCTTCTGGAGAGAAACATTTACACCTCCCGGAGAGGCGTCGGCGCCACATGTCCCTCGGCGAGTGTACGTCCGGGCCACTGCCGCGTGTCCGGCGACGCACCGGCGTGGGCGTGGGCTGCTTTCAGCCCGAGGTCATCAGGCGCGAGATTGGCTTCGAGCTGCGCAGCTCAGCGGTGATGCGACCGGCGGTCAACTGCAGCGCCGGAAGGAATCTCTGCCGAAACTCGTCCACGCTCGGATCGTTGGCCTGGCCCGAAACGTTGATCGCAGCGATCACCCGTCCTGTGCCATCGGCGATCGGAACCGCTATCGACCTCAGGCCGATCTCCAGTTCCTGGTCGACTATCGCCCACCCCTGCTCTGCGACACGACCGAGTTCGGTCTCCAGGTCTTCGACGCTCGACAGGCTGCGGTCGGTGAGTTTCTGCAGCGCGCTCCCCCGAACACGATCGGCGCGCTCATCGGCCGGAAGCGCTGCCAGCAGCACGCGACCCATCGAGGTCGCCCATGCCGGAAAACGTGTGCCGACATTGATACTCACGCTCATGATCCTTCGGGTTGGAACGCGATTGACGTAGGCGATGTCGACGTCGTCGAGCACCGCGGCAGAGGTGGACTCCTGCACTTCGGCCATCAGCTCCTCGAGGTGCGGCTGCACGATTTCAGGCAGTGAAAGCCCGGAAAGGTAGCTGTACCCGAGTTCGAGTACCCGTGCGCTCAGCACGAACACTTTGCCGTCGGTACGAACGTAGCCGAGGTCGACGAGAGTCAGCAGGAAGCGTCGGGCAGTGGCCCTGGTCAGCCCCGTGAGACGGGCGACATCGCTGAGGGTCATCTCCGGGTTCTCTGCATCGAAGGAACGGATCACCGCGAGACCCCTGGCGAGCGACTGCACGAATTGCGCGCTCTGGCTCTCCTCTGCCTGCGAAGTCATAGCCACGAAGTCTAGGCGGCCACGGCGAAGATGCGGGAGATCTCGGCGAGGTCCTCCGCGTCAGGCGACCACTCGGTGGCGGCACCGGCGTTCTGCACGATCTGCTCGGGCTTCGTGGCACCAGCGATCACACTCGTGAGCCCTGGTTGGGCCAGTAGCCAGCCGATCGTGGCGCTGAGCATCGGCACATCGCGTCGCTCGCAGAATGACGCGTACTGCTCCATCGCGCCCCACGGCACGTCGGCCATGGCCTCGCGCCTGAAGGTCATGAGCCTGCCGTCCGCCGGGCCGCCGGCACTGCTGTACTTGCCGGTGAACAGTCCGTTGAACAGCGGAAAGAATGGCAAAAAGCCGAGGCCGTAGTGGTTGACCGCTGGCAGGACCTCCTGCTCCGCCCCGCGAACGAGCAACGAGTATTCGTTCTGGGCCGAGATGAAATGCGGGTGACCTGCGATCACGGCCTGGTATTCGGCATCCGCTATCTCCCACCCACTCAGATTGGAATGCCCGTAGTAGCGGATCTTGCCTTCGCGCACGAGATCATGAAGCACGTCGAGGGTCTCGTCGATCGGGGTGTTCGGGTCAGGGCGGTGCAGCTGGTAGAGGTCGATCCAGTCGGTCTGCAGTCGACGCAGCGACGCTTCAACGGCGATTCGCACGTAGCGACGCGAGCCGCGTGCGCCCCAGTCCGGTCCGTTGCCCCCCGCCATGTCCATGCCGAATTTGGTCGCAAGCACGATGCGGTCGCGCCTGCCCTTCAGGGCACCGCCCATCAGTGTCTCGCTGCCGCCAAGGGCTCCATCGGTGGCTCGACCGTAAATGTCCGCCGTGTCGAACAGGGTCACCCCGGCGTCAATGGCTGCATGCACCACGGCGTCGGTGCCAGCCTGGTCTTCGGTCGCCGTGCCCGGCCTGCCAAAGTTATTGCAGCCAAGACCGACCGCAGAAACTACGAGACCGGATCGGCCGAGGGTGCTGTAACTCATGTCTGGCATGCATCAAGCCTAGGCCGCCCCTCCCCAACACCCGCCGGGAAATGGACAGCCAACCACAGGTCCGAAAAGTGCCAGAAC
>JAODLU010000269.1 GCA_025464125.1 Microbacteriaceae bacterium
TAGGTGATGTCGGCGACCGTGGCGTCCAGTCCCGCGATGAGCTGGTCGGCGTCAACTGGGGCGCTGAGGCCGTGTTCACCCGCACCCATCCATACACGCTTGCCCACGATGCTCGCGTCGGCGAAGACCGGCCACGCCGTGCTGCTGCCAAGCGGGGTGATAGTGCCGCGCTCGAATCCCGTCGCCTCGAGTGCCAGGGACGCCTCTGGCAGGCGCAGCTTGTTGACGCCGACGACCACACGAAGTTTGGCCCACGAGATCTGCCGGTCGCCAGGGATCAGGGCGAAGAGGTAGCTGCCGTCGTGGCGTTTGACCACGAGGGTCTTCACGATGTCCGACGGCGCGATGCCGAGGATCGCCGCCGCACTCTCGAGCGAGTCTGCTGCAGGCCGCTCAACGAACTCGATGTCGACGCCGCGCGCGTCGGCATCCGCTTGCACACGTTCGCGCCCACTCGTCATCTATTGCTGTGCTTTCTGGGAGAATTGGAGGCGTGACCATCCTCGCCCCGCCAGTTCCGAGCCTACAGATTGGGCGCATCGCGCTCGATGTGCCTGTCGTGCTGGCGCCGATGGCGGGCATCACGAACACCGCATTCCGCAGGCTGTGCCGGGAATTCGGTGCAGGCCTCTACGTTTCGGAGATGATCACCAGCCGTGCGCTGGTCGAGCGCACCGAAGGATCAATGCGGCTCATCAAGCATCACGAGTCCGAGACGCCGCGCAGCATCCAGCTCTACGGGGTTGACCCGGCAACTGTCGAGGCCGCTGTTCGCCTCCTTGTCGACGAAGATCGCGCAGACCACATCGACTTGAATTTCGGATGCCCCGTGCCCAAGGTCACTCGCAAGGGCGGTGGAGCGGCCCTCCCGTGGAAGCTCGACCTGTTCCGCGAGATCGTGGAACGTGCAGTTGGCGCTGCCGGCGACCTGCCGCTCACCATCAAGATGCGCAAGGGAATCGACTCCGACCACCTCACCTACCTGGAGGCCGGTCGAATCGCCGAGGGTGCGGGGGTCGCGAGCATCGCCCTGCACGCACGAACCGCATCCGAGTTCTACAGCGGTCATGCAGACTGGTCGGCGATCGCGAAGCTCAAGCAGGCGATCACGAGTGTTCCGGTGCTCGGCAATGGCGACATTTGGTCTGGCGCAGACGCGATCCGCATGGTGCAGGAGACCGGCTGCGATGGCGTTGTCGTCGGTCGCGGCTGCCTCGGGCGCCCATGGCTGTTCGGCGAACTGGCCGCTGCGTTCCGCGGCGAGACCGAGATCCCGCAGCCTTCCCTCGGCACGGTGGCGGCCACGCTGCGGCGCCATGCCGAGCTGCTCGTCGACTTCTTCGACGGCGATGAAGATCACGCCTGCCGCGACATCCGCAAGCACATCGCCTGGTACTTCAAGGGCTACCCGGTGGGCGGCGACCTGCGTGCCGGCCTTGCAACCGTTGAGAGCCTTCAGCAGATGGATGACCTGCTCGGCCAGCTCGACTGGCAGCTGCCGTACCCGGGCGCCGACGCCGAAGGCCCGCGTGGGCGCGCGGGAACCCCGAAGCGCCCGTCGCTTCCCGATGGCTGGCTGCTCAGCCGCGAACTTGCAGACACGCAGCGTGCCGAAGTTGCTGAGGCGGAATTGCACAACAGTGGCGGTTAGCGGGCACGCAAGCAGGGGAGAGTACGCCGAGCACGACACCGCTCGCTGGTTTGCCGAAGAGCATTCGAGCAGGCGCAGTGATTTCGCCAGGGACAGGGCACGCCTGCTGCACTCGAGCGCGCTGAGACGCCTCGCCGCAAAAACGCAGGTGCTGAGCCCGGCAGCTGGCCTCGACTTCGCCCGCAACAGGCTCACCCACTCCCTCGAGGTGGCGCAGGTTGGCAGGGAGCTTGCGACAAGCCTCGGGCTCGACCCTGACGTGGTGGACACGGCCTGCCTCGCCCATGACCTCGGGCATCCGCCATTCGGGCACAACGGCGAGCGTGCGCTCAACGCGTGGGCCTCAGATATCGGCGGTTTCGAGGGCAACGCGCAGACGCTCAGGGTGCTCACGCGCATCGAGCCGAAGGTGTTCGGTCCCGATGGCTGGAGTTATGGGCTGAACCTCACGAGGGCCAGCCTCGACGCGAGCTGCAAGTACCCGTGGCCGGCGTCCGCCAGCGTCGACGACCCGAGTGGCCGCCAGAAATTCGGTTTCTACTCAGACGACGAACCCGCTTTCCGCTGGTTGCGTGAGGGCGCGCCGGACCGCAGGCTCTGCATCGAGGCGCAGGTGATGGACCTCTCAGACGACATCGCATATTCGGTGCACGACTTCGAGGATGCGATTTTCAGCGGCTATATCGACGTCGCTGCTCTTGGCGCGAGGGTCGACCACGACGAGCTAGTCGAGTCGATGTTCAGGTGGATCGGCGGCGAGTTCGACCACGACGAGTTGATCGCAGCATTCGACAGGCTCGACTCGCTTGACGTCTGGATCGATACGTGGGACGGCAGTCGGCTTGCCCAGTCGAAGCTGAAGAACCTCACCAGCCAGCTGATCGGCCGGTTCGCGGCATCCGCTGTGCAGGCGACACGGGCTGCCGACGGTGACGACAGCCTCATCCGCTTCGGCGCCGACATGGTCGTGCCCCGCGACATCCAGGCAGAGATCGCCGTAATGAAGGGCATAGTCAGTGCCTTCGTCATGACCCGAAACACGCGGCAGCCGGTCTATGCGCACCAGCGCGAAGTGATTACCGAACTGGCGGATGCCCTGCTCGCCTTCGAGGACCGGGATCTCGACCCCGGTTTCGCCGCCGACTGGCGCGCTGCAGAGACCGATACCGCTCGCAAGCGGGCAGTGGTCGACCAGGTTGCGAGCCTCACGGACCAGTCCGCCATGAGCTGGCACGAGCGCCTTGTCATCGAGCGCAACGACGGCATCGGTGAACCCGGCCGCGCAGGCTCCGGGCGAAAGTAGAATCGGTCCGTGCCTGGCCTGATACGACGAAACGACATCGATGAGGTGCGGGCACGCATCAACCTGGCAGACATCGTCGGCGACTACGTAACCCTGAAGGGCGCCGGCGTTGGTTCGCTGAAAGGCCTGTGTCCTTTCCACGACGAGCGCAGCCCGAGCTTCCACGTTCGCACCCAGGTCGGCAGGTATCACTGCTTCGGCTGCGGCGAAGACGGCGACGTATTCACCTTCCTGCAGAAGATGGATCACACCACATTCACCGAGGCCGTCGAGCGCATGGCCGCGCGCATCGGGTTCGAACTGCACTACGAAGACGGCGGCCAGGCCAACAGCGACCACGGCAATCGAGCCCGCATCCTCGCAGCGAACCAGGCGGCATCCGAATTCTTCTCGGCACAGCTCGGCACGGCCGAGGCTGAGGTCGGGCGACAGTTCCTCGGCGAACGCGGCTTCGACCCGACCGCCGCACAGCGATTCGGCGTCGGCTTCGCGCCCAAGAGCTATGACGCGCTCAGCAAGCATCTGAAGACCTTCGGTTACACGGAGGCAGAACTTCTCGCCGCTGGGCTCGTCGGCCAGGGTGACCGCGGCACCTACGACAGGTTCCGCGGCAGGCTGGTCTGGCCGATCCGGGACGTGACAGGGGCGACACTGGGGTTCGGCGCGCGCAAGCTGCTGGATGACGACCAGGGTCCCAAATACCTCAACACTCCAGAGACGGCGGTCTATCACAAGAGCCAGGTGCTCTACGGACTGGACCTCGCCAAGCGCGACATCTCGCGTGGTCGCCAGGTCGTCGTCGTCGAGGGATACACCGATGTCATGGCGTGTCACCTGGCAGGCATCACCACCGCTGTCGCTACCTGCGGCACGGCGTTCGGCGTCGACCATATCAAGGTGATCAGGCGAGTGCTCGGCGATGTCGACAACCGCGACACCACTGGCACTGGCGAGGTCATCTTCACCTTCGATCCAGACGAGGCCGGCCAGAAGGCCGCGAGCCGCGCTTTCAGCGAGGAGCAGCGCTTTGCGGCGCAGACCTTCGTCGCAGTAGCGGCTGACGGGCTCGACCCATGCGACCTGCGCCTGCAGCGCGGTGACGACGCCGTTCGCAGGCTGATCAGTGGCAAGAAACCCATGTTCGAGTTCATGGTGAGGCGGGTGCTCGACGAGCATAATCTCGCCACCGTCGAAGGTCGCGTGGCCGCGCTCCGGGCTGCAGCGCCGGTGGTCGCTGGCATTCGCGACCAGGCACTGAACGTCGGCTATGTGCGCAACCTCGCTGGCTGGCTTGGCCTCGACATCGCAGAGGTGAGCAGGGCGGTGAACGCCGCGCGCGGGAAGGTCGCTGAGCCGACAAAGCCGCGATATGCGCCGGAGGCTGCTGCAGAAACGTCATCGCAGCCTGAAGGTCCGAGCATGATGCAGCTGCCGATCGACCCGGCAACGCGCCTCGAGCGGGATTCGCTCATGGCGATGCTCCAGCATCCAGACATTGTCGGCGTCGAACTGGTGCAGCGGGCAAGCCAGGCCGCGTACTCGAACGCCTCCCTCGCGGTGGTGCGTGACGGCATCGCCGCAAGCATCGACGCCATCGGTTCGCCACAATGGCTCGATCGCGTGATCGGTGAAGTGCCCCCGCCGTTCGCCAATCTCGTAAAAGAGCTCGGCGTAGCGCCACTGCCCGAGAAAGAGGGGCGCGAGCTGACGGCGTATTGCCGCGGGGTCACCGCCAGCCTCATCGATCGTGACCTGTTGCGCAGAAAAGCTGAGCTGCTCGGGGATTCCCACCGAACGGATGCCGCGGCAGAGCCCGCAAAGTATCGCGAAATCCAGGTGGAGCTGGTTCGCATCGAGGCGGAGCGCAGGGATCTTCGGCCCGAATAGCACTGGCCCGCTGTGCGTACCGGGAGCAGGATGCAGTGCAGCGAGTGCGGTCGCCAGCGTAGGCTTCAACTGGGCTGGATGAGGATGGGTGGCGGATCGTGGCAACCGGGGGCGGTGAGGTCGCAGTATCGATTCGTGACGTCGCTGTGGCCGTTCGTGACGTCTCTGTGCACTACCGCTCGAACGGTGTGCCGTCGGAGTATGTCGCAGTGCGCGGCGTGACCTTCGACATCCGGGTTGGCGAGATCCTTGGGCTTGTCGGGGAGTCCGGTTCAGGAAAATCCACGCTGGGACTTGCCATCGCAGGCCGCTCGGCGAATGCTCGACCCGGCAGCGGCATCCCCGAAATCTGTGGTGGCAGCATCGCGGTCTACGGCGCTGGCCTGCGGGGTGCTGGAAGGCGAACGCGCGACCGGGTCACCCTGCGGGTGGGGCACCTCGCACAGGACGGCGCAGAAAAGCTCAATCCCACGTTCACTGTGGCTGAGAATGTGGCTGAACCCATCTTCGAGCGCGACAAGCGCTTCGACCAGCGCATAGCCGCCGACGCAGTGGCCACCCTGATCGACGCCGTGCGGCTCCCACTCGGGGTGATGAACAAACTGCCGTACGAACTGAGCAGCGGGCAGCGCCAGCGTGTAGCCATCGCCCGCGCGCTGATCCTGGAGCCCACGCTGCTCGTTGCGGATGAGCCGACGAGGGGAGTGGATGCCACCGTGCGCGGCGGGGTTTTGGCCGCCATCCGCGACCTGCAGCTCGAGAGGGCGTTCTCCGCACTCGTCATCAGCAGTGACCTGTCGGTAGTTTCCACCGTGGCCCACCGGGTTGCAGTTATGCAGGGCGGCGTACTGGTCGGGCTGGGGGAGCTCGATGAGATGCTCGACGGGCCGCATCATCCATACCTGAAGGGGCTTGTGAGGGCCCGCCGGTTTGCCGAAGAGAGCTCCCATGCCCAACGCTCCTGACACCGTTCCATTCATCGAAGACCAGCTTCACGGCCTCGATGTTCGCAGTTCGCGCATGTTCGGCGAGGCCTGCCTGTACTGCGACGAGAAAGTCGTCGGCTTCATCTGCGATGACACGCTGTTCATCAAACCGAGTGACGCGGAACCCGGCCTGTTCGACCTGACGGTGCCGGGCAAGCCCTACCCAGGAGCGAAGGATTACCGGTCGGTGCCTGGCGACCTGCTCGAGAACAGTGAGTGGCTGCGCAAAGCTATCCAGGCGACTGCCGATGCGTTGCCGGCATCAGCGCCGAAGAAACCCCGAAAGGCCCGTGGCCAATGAAGTTTCCTGAACTGCGTCTGCCCGCCGTTGCACAGCACCAGGCGGTGTCGGCCCGCGCGGGCGAAGTCGTACCTCAGGCGCAGCCGCCCGTGCCTGGGCCGGTCGCCGTGCTGCCGGAACCGCAACAGCAGTTCGTCGACGCGGTGCACGCTGGCGGTGGGGTGGTCGCGCCGCTGTCTGGAGAGACCCGCGGCATCGTGTGGCTCGATCACCGTGGCGAAGAGCGGCTCGCGGCTGCCCTCGACGAGCATCCCAATATCGGCTGGGTGCAGTTACCGTGGGCGGGCGTCGATTTCTTCACTGAGATCATGGCTGCGCATTCACACCTGCTCTGGACCAGTGCAAAAGGCGCATACGCCCAGCCCGTAGCCGAGCATGCACTCGCACTCACTCTCGGCCTGCTCCGACTTCTGCCCCAGCGTGCACGGGCAACCAGTTGGCCGGCAGAGCGCGAAGGCACGTCGCTGTACGGACTCACGGTGGTGGTCATCGGGGCTGGGGGAATCGCTCTCGATTACATCCGCCTGCTGCAGGCATTCAACGCCAGAATCATCGTTGTCCGGCGCAGCGCGGAACACGTCGAGGGGGCCGAGCGCACGGTGACAACCGACCGGCTGCTGGAGGTGCTGCCAGAGGCAGACGTCGTCATGCTGGCCGCTGCACTGACGGGTGGCAGTGACAAGTTGATCGGCGCCGCAGAGCTCGCGGCGATGAAGCCGACCGCTTATCTCGTCAACATCGCCCGAGGGCAACTGGTCGACCAGGATGCCCTGGTAACTGCCCTCGCAGCGGGAACCATTGCCGGAGCCGGCCTCGACGTCACAGACCCCGAGCCTTTGCCTGACGGCCATGCACTCTGGACCGAGCCCCGCGCAATCATCACCCCGCACAGCGCAGACACGCCCGCAATGATCGCGCCGCTCCTGTCTGAGCGCATCAGGCAGAATGTCGAGGCGTTCCTCGGCGACGCCCGATTTGTCGGAGTCGTCGACCCCATCGCCGGCTATTGAACCCCGGTTTGGCGCACGCGGAACCTTTGGTAAAGTAAGCACGCTGTTTCAGCAATCCTCGATAGCTCAATTGGCAGAGCATCGCACTGTTAATGCGACGGTTCTTGGTTCGAGTCCAAGTCGGGGAGCTCGTAGGTCGCAAGGGGCTCCACCCCCTGCGACCTTCGTTCGTTAAGCGGGCGCTCGCCCTGCCCCGGGCATCCTTGCGCTCCGGTTTTGCCCACAGCCTGGTGCCATGCCCGCACTCGCTGCATCGAACGCGCTGCCTCTCTCCTGCCTCCCTCCTGCCTCCTCCTGCCTCACGCATGGCTCCCGACGGCCGTCGTACAGCTCCCGACTCCGCCGAAGTGTTCACGGATCAGGAGATCCGGCCGACACGCCGAGCTTTTGGCCCGCTGGCGCGGCGAGTCGCTCGGATCTCCTGATCCGCGAACATGGAACCCCTGCGGCGCGCGGGAGTCGACCGCAGGCCGCTTGCGGCGCGCGGGAGTCGACGGGAGGCAGCCTGCGCCCCGCGGGAGTCGACCACATCCCGGCGTGACATGGCGGCGACCCGCGCGAGCCCGTACTCCCCAGGGAGTACACCGGCCGGTCCCCATAGCGGATGCCCGGCGCGGGTACCCGCAATACGATCAGTTCATGCCACACCCGGGTCGCTTCACGCGCGAGCGACTACGGCAGCGCGTGCTCTTCCGCGATCACTGGCGTGACGACCAGTGGTTCGGCAACTGGGAGGAACGCGTGCTGGCCAGCCAGCGCCGTGCCACTCGCGGGTCGCGAGCCGCGAGACTCTGGGTGCCGGTCATCCTGTCGCTCTTCCTGCAGGTTCCGAGCTCCTTCTTCCACTTCGTGCCTGGCACGGGGATGGTTCGCAGCGCACTGTGGGGCACTCCAGGCATGGTGCTCGCCGTGGCGATCGCTCTCGCTGGGCCGCTCGCGCTGATTGCTGCCCGCCGTTTGCCGGGTCCTGTAGTTGCCTTCGTTACGGTTGTGGCATCCGTCGACCTGCTGCTCTATGCGGCCGATGACCATCCGCCATACTTCGCCCTCGGTTTCGCGATCGTTTCGGCAGTGGTGCGCGGGGCTCGCGTCTGGGCGTGGATCTCGGTTGCAGCCGGAGGGGCCGCGACGCTCGCCATCGCCCTGCTCGCTGGCGCATACCTGCCTCCGCTGCGGATCACCGCGGTCACCCTCGGCGTGCTGCTCGTCATGGGCATCGGGGAGGGGATTCGCACCCGCAGGCAGACCATGGTCGAGTTGAGCCGCAGGGTCGCCCAGCGCAAGCAGAACGAGGTGCAGGCCGAGCGGGTGCGCATAGCCCGCGAACTTCACGATGTTCTCGCCCATTCGCTCAGCCAGATCAACGTGCAGGCGGGCGTCGGCCTTCACCTCATGGACAGCCAGCCAGGCAAGGCGAAGGAAGCCCTGGCGAGCATCAAGGAGTCGAGCAAGACTGCGCTGGACGAGGTGCGGGCTGTTCTCGGCATCCTTCGCGCGGAGGGCGGAGCAGACCCCAGCGCTCCGCTCGTTCCTGAGCCTGACCTGTCGCGGCTCGCTGGACTTGTCGCGTCCATCTCGTCGGAGGGCATCGACGTGCAGCTCGACAACCGCATCAACGAGCAGCCACCGGCCGCCGCCCAACTGGCTCTTTATCGCATCGCGCAGGAGTCCCTGACGAACGTGCTGCGGCACTCGAGGGCATCGCACGTGACGGTGCTCGCAGACCGTGATGGTGACGACTATGTCATCACGATCACCGACGATGGCATCGGCGCAGCCAGCCAGCACGACGCGAGCCGGCAGGATTCCGGTGGCAGGGGGTTGCTTGGCATGAATGAGCGCGCCGAACTCCTGGGTGGCACGCTCGAGGCCGCCCCCCTGCCTGACGGTGGTTTCAGGGTCTCGGCACGCATTCCCGCACCAGCAAAGGACACAGAATGATCCGCGTCGCGATTGCCGACGACCAGCAGTTGATCCGTGCTGGTTTTCGCTCACTCCTGGAGGCCGAGCCAGACCTCGAGATCGTGGGGGAGGCAGGCACGGGCACCGAGGCCGTGGCGATGGTGACCCGCGAGCGCCCCGATGTGGTGCTGATGGATATCCGTATGCCCGACGGCGACGGGTTGTGGGCGACCGAGCAGATCGCCGCTGATCCCGCCCTGTCCGGCACTCACATCGTCATTGTGACCACCTTCGAACTCGACGAGTATGTTGGCCAGGCTATTCGCGCAGGCGCCAGCGGGTTCCTCGTCAAAGACACTGAGCCCGTCGAGCTCATCAGGGCTGTGCGTGTCGTCGCTGGTGGGGATGCCCTGCTTTCGCCAGGCGTCACGAAGCGCCTGCTCGAGCGCGTCGCCGGGGGGCTCAAGGAAGCACCGGATACGCGCCAGCTGAACGTGCTGACCGAGCGTGAGCGGGAGGTTCTCGGGCTTGTCGGCCAGGGTCTCACGAATGACGAGATCGGCCGCACACTGTTCCTCAGCCCCCTGACTGCCAAGACGCACGTATCCCGCATCATGTCGAAATTGGCCGCCCGCGATCGGGTACAGCTGGTGGTCGTGGCCTACGAGACTGGACTCGTTCGCGCGGGCTACGCGCAGGAGTAGTCGTTTCGCCGAGAACTGCTCCACTGGCAGTACGAAGGTCACACCGCCGGGCAGATTCGATGGATGCTGCGCACAGCGAGGCTGTGTAACAGAGGTTCCGCCTGGAACCCACGACTGAATGGAACTCATCGTGCTATCGACAATCGCTCTCGCCTCGGCCGGAGCCCACCACTGGGTCGGACCCATGGGACACGGGTTCGGTTTTCTCTTCCTCCTGATCCCACTGTTCTGGATCGGTGTGATCGTGCTATTCGTGAGTCTCGCGCGCCGCGGCATGCGACGCCGCTGGGCTGCGGCCGGCTTCTCCGGTCACCCGGGCTTCGGCCATGGTGGTTTCGGCGGCTATGGTTCAGCTGCTCGCTCGGCCGAGTCCACCCTGGCTGAGCGTTTCGCGCAGGGTGACATCGACGAGAAGGAGTATCGGGCTCGCCTCGAGGTGTTGCGTGCCAACAACTCATTCCCGACACCACCCGCCAGGTAGACCGGCGAAAGCATGACTGGGGACGGCCGGAGACGGCCGTCCCTCGTTCGCGCTACCCTCTACTACGTACTCCGGCGTACCCGTGCCGCAGCCATGAGAGGTAAGCCGTGAACGCCGTGCTCGAAGACAACGCCCTCGCGGTCGCCGGTGCCGCAGCACTTCTGCTCGTGCTCGCGATCGTCTTCCTCGTTCTCTGGCTGGTTACCCGCCACGGTCGCGCTAAGCAGCACACCCACCTCATCGAGGTCGAGCGCGAGAGGCTCGAACTGCAGGGTTCGCTGCAGGAACAGCTCGGCCACCTCCGCATTGTGAGGGAGATGCACGAGATCATCATCCCGTCGGTTTCCGCAATCATCAGCACCGCTGAGGGCGCCGGCTACGCGGCCGAAGAAGACCCGGGTGCCGCGGTGCGCTCTGCCAGCCAGATCGCCGAAGCTGCCCGCACAACGCTCGCAGACCTGCGCAGGGTCATGAGCATCGTGGGCGACGACGATCCCGTTGCGGCCGAACTCGTACAGCCGCGCCTCGACATGATCCGCGACCTCGTCAATGTCACAAGCGAAGAGGGAATCAAGGTCGAACTCGTGGAGTCGGGCGAGCGCTTCGACCTCAAGGAGGGTGCGGAGCTCGTGCTGTTCCGCATCGCAGAAGAAGCTTTAGACAACGCGAGAACGTATGGCGGCCATGGCACTGAGGTGCGCATCTCGATCAGCTGGACCGAGCAGGGCGTGCAGCTTCTCGTAGACGACGATGGAATTCGGGCAGAAGCTCGCAGGCAGGGCCTCGATCCAAATGAGGTCTCACAGCAGCGCGGCTACACGGCCGAAGACGACCTGAATGCGCTCACGCAGGTCGTGAACGGTCCAGGCATCTCAGAAATGCGGGAGCGTGCCGAACTGTTCGGCGGCATCGTCAATGCCTATTCGGTCCCTGGCGTCGGATTCTCTGTTTCGGCAATCTTTCCCGCGCTCAAATACGACAACGGCGTGCACGGCGTGAACCTGGGCGCCAAATAGCCAGTGGCAGCACCACGCTCGCCCGAAGACACCGCAGCGATCCGTAAGGGCCTTGCAGTCGGCCTGTCCGCGGCGGCATACGGCGTCTCCTACGGCGCTCTGGCTGTCACTGCGGGGCTGGATGTCTGGCAGACCTGCGTAATGAGCCTGCTCATGTTCACCGGTGGCTCGCAGTTCGCGCTCGTTGGGGTTATCGCAACCGGCGGTGTCGCGGCGGGGCCGGCGGCGATCGCGAGCGCGGCGATACTCGGCATCCGCAACGGCGTGTACGGCATCCGGGTGGCTCCCATCATCGGCAAAGGTCGCTGGCGCCGGTTTGCTGCGGCCTGGGTGACCATCGACGAGACCACTGCGGTTGCCACTACGCAGCCGACCGAAAGCAGCCAGCGCTGGGGTTTCTGGATCACGGGTCTTTCGGTCTTCGTCGGCTGGAACGTCACGTCCCTGGTCGGCGCGCTGATCGGCAACAGCCTGGGTGACGTGCGCGCATATGGATTGGATGCCGCTGCCGCTGCAGCTTTTCTCGGGCTCCTGTGGCCGAGGCTCAGGCAGTTGCAGACCATCGCCGTCGCTGCCGCCGCGGCCGTCATCGCGATCGCCGTGACTCCGGTGCTCATCCCAGGGCTTCCGGTGCTCGTCGCAGGAACAGTGGCCATCGTCGTCGGCGCGTTCAACTGGTTCGGCAAGCCAGGCAGGAGCGCGACCCACACGCAGCAAACCGAGGGAGGCGACGCCTCGTGACCATGTGGCTCATCGTGATCATCGCGTCGCTCGCCTGCCTGGCGCTCAAGCTGGCCGGCTACCTCGTGCCCGAGACCTTTCTCGAGAGACCCGCGCCCTCGCGCATTGCGGGGCTGCTCACCGTCGCGCTCCTGTCAGCGCTGATAGGCGTGCAGACTTTCGCTACCGGCAGCCACATCTCGGTCGACGCCAGGCTGCCAGCACTCGTGGTGGCAGCCATCCTGTTCGCATTCAAAGTGCCGTTCGTGTTGGTGGTGATTGCGGCAGCCGCTACCGCAGCGCTCATCAGGCTTGCGTGGGGCGGCTGACCGTTCGAGCGGCCCCTAGTCCTCGAGGTGGTCGGTGCCGGGCAGCCAGCTCTGGCCAGGCTCGCCCCACCCGGCCTTGCGGATCGATTTCACTGCCTCCTTGCCGTGCTTGTGGGCAAGACGATCCGCATAGAGGATGCCGTCAAGGTGGTCGTACTCATGCTGGAAGATGCGGGCAAGCCATCCGGACGCCTGGATCTCGAACGGGCGCTGTTCGAGGTCGACAGCGCGAAGGATTGCAAGCTCGCTGCGGATGAGTGGAAACCGTTCGCCCGGGATCGAGAGGCACCCCTCGGATTCAGCCTCTTCGTCAGCTTCGCCCGTGGGGGTCGGACTGATCCACAGCTCAGGGTTGATCGCGACTCCGCGCCACAGCTCGTCGTCATCGTCGGTCCAGTTGTAGACGAACAGGCGCAGCGGCACGTCGACCTGCGGTGCCGCAAGTCCTACTCCCGGGGCGGCGGCCATCGTCTCGAACATGTCCGCGACAAGTGTGCGCAGGCTCGCATCGAATGCGGTGACGGCGAGAGCGGGAGAGTGGAGCACGGGATTGCCCGTGATCTGAATTGGGAGAACGGCCATTCGCCAAGAATATCGGTGCCCCACCGGGTAAAGTCGTGGCGTGCCGCTCGATCTGAATGACCTAGCGAGTCAGATCACCCTGACCCCATACCAGGCGCTCGGCATCCCCATTGCCCTGGTTGGAGCCGTCTTTCTCGCCACCGGCGCACAGCTGCAGCACCGCGGCGTGCAGGTGATGGACGACAACACGCAGCGTGAGGCCTCGGGGGGCCTCAGCATTCGCCAGATTCTCGCTCTGGTGCGGCGCCCTGCGTGGCTGCTCGGCACTCTCATGCTGGCCCTGGCGATCGTATTCCAGTTGACGAGCCTGGGTTTCGCGCCGATCATCGTGGTGCAGCCACTCGGCGCGGTCGCCCTCGTGATCACTTCGATCGTCAATGCGAGGGTCTCGAAAGTGAAACTCACCAGGGAATCGATCAGGGCCACAGCTTTCTGCATCATCGGGGTCGGCCTTTTCGTCACTATCGCCACCTTCACGGCTAAGTCGAAGGCCATCACCGAGGCCGAACTCATCACCGTTCTGATCCTTCTGCTGATCATTACCGTCATCTTCCTGGCGGCTTTCATATTCCTGCGTAAGCGCTTCGCCGCCATCATCTACATCATCGGCGCTGGCGTACTTTATGGCTTCGTCGCAACCCTGGCGAAGGTCGTGATCGATCGCGTCAAGACGATCTTCATCACCGGCGTCTCCGGCTTCGAGTGGCTGACCCTGCTGTGCGTGATCGCGCTCATCGCCGCGGGATTGCTCGGAGGCTACTTCGTACAGACGGCTTACGCCTCGGGTCCGCCAGACCTGGTCATCGCCGGCCTGACTGTTATCGACCCGATCGTTGCAGTCTCTATCGGCATAATCGTGCTGCAGGAGGCAGCAGGTGCACCCTGGTACGCGATTGTGGCCTTCCTGCTCTGTGGGGCTCTCGCTGTGTACGGCGTGTTCCAGCTGGCTAAATATCACCCACAGGCCCAGCACTAAACTGGCCATGCCGGCTCGAACTGCAAGGGACACCATCCGCTTTGACTGATTCCCCGCCCGTATCCGCACCCACGAAGGGGCCGCTTCGCGTGCTGATGGGTGCGGACACGTTCCCACCAGATGTGAACGGCGCCGCGAACTTCGCCGCACGCCTCGCTGCTGGCCTCGTCGAGCGTGGACACGACGTGCAGATCGAGGCGCCGGCCAACAAGCCGGGCGCTGGCCGATTCGTCGAAAGGCACGAAGGCGCCGACATGGTCGTCAACCGCCTTTACTCGTGGCGCTGGTATCCACACGACTGGCTGCGCTTTGCGATGCCGTGGCGCAGCCAGGCGAACGCCGCGCGGCTGATCGAGAAGTTCAAGCCTGACGTCGTGCACATCCAGTCACACATAGTGATTGGTCGAGGGCTGGCGAGGCAGGCGAAGAAACGGGGCATCCGTGTGATCGCCACCAACCACTTCATGCCCGAAAACCTCATGGAGCACACGCTGCTTCCGCACTTTCTGCGTCGCACTGCCGCCCGCATCGCCTGGAGTGACGCCGCCAAGACCTATGCATACTGCTCAGTTGTCACTTCCCCGAGCCGTAAGGCAGCGGACTTTCTCGAAGCTGAGACCAACGTGCGCCACGTGCACGCGATCTCCTGCGGCATCGACGCTGGCCTTTACACCCCGAGCTTCGAGAAGCGCAGTGGCAACAAGATCGTTTTCGTGGGCCGGGTTACCGCCGAGAAGCACATCGACGTGCTGCTGAAGGCGATAGCGGCGATCGATCCAGCGCTGGATGCCCGGCTCGAGATCGTCGGGGGTGGCGACCTCATGGATTACCTCACCAAGATGGCGAAAGACCTCGGCGTCGGCGACCGTGTGACCTTCACCGGCTATGTCACCGATGAGCAACTTCGCTCTGCCCTCACCAACGCCACGGTGTTCGCTATGCCCTCCATCGCTGAACTGCAGAGCATCGCGACCATGGAGGCTATGGCATCAGGCCTGCCGATCGTTGCGGCCAACGCGATGGCGCTGCCGCACCTCGTGCATGACGGGGAGAACGGCTACCTCTTCGAGCCGGGTGACCCTGCCGACCTCGCGGCCAAGCTCACCAGGGTGCTCACGCTGCCGGATGCCCAGCTCACCCGCATGAAGAAACTGAGTTTGCGCTACATCGAGGCACACGACATCCAGCGCACTCTCACCATCTTCGAGGCGCTGTATCGTGGTGAAGCGGTAACCGATCCGGTCACCGATGCGACGCTCGACGAGCAGGTCAACTGACCGCCGAGCCCGCGGGGCGGTAGCTCAGCTGGTTAGAGCAGCGGACTCATAATCCGTCGGTCACGGGTTCAAGTCCCGTCCGCCCTACCAATGGTTGTATGGCAAGCAGGGCTATCGGCCCAGAGACCTCCAGACCAAGTCCCGGCGAAACCCGGCGGCTCAGGACGGACCCGGCGTGCCTTCTGATGGTGCTGGTGCCTGCACGGACGTTGAGGAGCCGAGGATACTCATGCGGACGTCCACAAATGCTGAAATCTCCGAAGACATGCCTGATCGAGCGGAAGAGGCCTGATCGAGCGGAAGAGGGGGGTGGCCGCCTTGTCCGCACTAAACGACCACCCCAGGCCGCTTGGGGCGGCCTCGCCCACCAGCTCTGAGCGAGAAGTGGACGTTCATGGTGTGGCACTCTCGGACAAGCAAGGCCTTACGCGACCGCCCCAGAATTCTGCAGCAAGTACGCCGGCGCCGAGATCGAGCCCGGTAAGTGCAGCTGCTAGACGACGAAGTCGAAGCTCTGGCTGCCTGCGGATGTCCCGTACTCGTCTATGTAGGTAAACGTCATCCGGAAGGTACCGGGTTCTGCCATGTTCTCGTCAATCCACTCCCAGCCATAGGAGGGAATCACCATAGTCGCAGTGCGTCGCTGGCACGAGTCGACGCAGTCCAGCCGGACCTCGTTGATGAGAACAGTTGCACCTACCGTTCCGCCGAATCTCACCAACGTCGACTCAAGCCCTTCAACCCAAGGCGTGCCCACAGTGGGCGCGAACCCGGTGAGCACTGTGGGTTCGGAGACGGGGTGCTCGGCGTCGTACTGGCGCACCTCGATGCTCGAGATGGTTAGCGATAGAGGCGACAACACCGCCGACCAGTTGCCGTCCTCGCCGACGAGGGTCGTGGTGATCGGGATGCCGCGGGCATCGTCTACGGTCACGGTCGCGCCTGGAGTTCCGGTGCCATTCAAGGGCGTGCCCGGCATGAGGTTCGTAGGCGGGCTGGAGAGCAGCACGGGCGATCCCAGCGCAACGGGCGCAGGCGGCTCCTGCAGTTCTGGCGCAGGCGGCTCCTGCGGTTCTGGCGCAGGTGGGAGCACTTCGGGTTCGGTGGTGTGCTCGGGCTCGGGCTCGGGTGGCGTGTTCGGCACAACGGGCGGCGGCGTTACGACCTCAGGCCCCGTCCCGGGCTTCTCTTCAGGCGGCGCCTCGCGCGGCTCGTCCACCTGGACAACCGCTGGTCTGGCCGCGATCACTTCCGGAGCCGGAGAGGCGATTGCGACACCTACGATGATCGCCACGGATGCCGCGGCCGCGATCAGCGGCACGAACACTGCAGGCATCGCCAGCTTCGCGGTGACGATCGCGATCGGCGTCACGCCAGCCGCGACGGTCGTAGACGTTGCCGTCAACTTGGGAATGAACGACCCCAGGATCAGCAATGGGAACACAGCACCGGCAAGTCCGGGAAGTAGCTTCTTGACGTCGAGATCTACATTCCGGCACGCCGCGCAAGTTGCCAGGTGGGCTGCAAGCTTTGCCGCTGACGTGACGGAGATCTTGCCGGCAGCAGAGCTCGCGAGGCTGCTACGCGCTGAAGCACACGCAGCGCTTGTAGCGGTCTCCATGTGCAGCTCGATGAACGCGACCCGCAGCGCTCCTCGAGCTCGGTGGCTGAGGGCTGCGACCGCGTTCGCGTTAATGCCCAGGATCGGCGCGAGCTCTGACGGGCCGAGACCCTCCACCTCGGAGTGCCATAACACCTGTTGCCACCGCTCCGGTAGCTTCTTGAACGCAGCGATCGCAATCTCACCATCGAGTTCGCGGTCCGAAGCATCAGTGCTGAGTCCGCCAGCAGCGAGGTCGAGCTCGTCTGTGGCTTCTACGTGCAGCTGCTGCGAATACCAACGCTTAGCGATGTTGCCGATCGCTGCGGCCATGTACGGCCTGAACGCACCCGTTGGACCCTTGCCGCGCTTGATCGCGGAGAAGATGCGCGCGAATGCTTCGGCCACGACGTCGTCTGGCTCCGCCAGCCGGATGTACCGACGGGCGATCGTTTTACCCGCGCCCGAGTGCCTCCGCCACAGGACTGCGAACGCAGCTGAGGGATCCGGTGTGGTTCTCACGAGCTCTGCGAGTTCGGGGTCGCTGAGCTGATCCAGATCGATGGCAAAAGTTGCGAGACTCACGGATGTCCTTGAAGGGTGCCTGACGAGACCGTGCGTGATCGCGACCAGTTGCTAGCTAGGACTCAGGGACCGGGAATCCATTACGCGAATATATCGCTCTTTTGGGAACACCCGTCAGTAGACGGATACTGTACGGCACTCCGAACGTCGCCATCCGGCTCCGGTGTCGGCTGCGCTAGTTCTGCTCGCGCTTCACCTGCGCCAGCGAGGTACCCGATGTGCTCATGAAAGCTCGTTTTCATGAATTTGCACTTCGAGTGATTCCCGCCATACTCGAAAGTTCCTGTGCTGACGCCTTAGTCATCCTCCCTTTCGTCACTGCGCGCCCATGCTTCGTGAGCTACCGTCTTGGTTATGACTGACGGGCAGCGAATCCCAATGCCGAAGCCTCGCTGGTGGTACATCAACTGGTGGCAGCCTGTGAGTCTTGGGGTCATCGTCGGGATCACGTGGGCGAAGGCTGCCGAGGAGGGTTGGGTGTGGGTAGGTATCGTACTTTTCGCGCTGTCCGCCATGGTGGCCATTGCGACTGTACTCAGCCGATCTCGCCGTGCCAGCGAAGCACGGCGTCTTTCCGCAGTCGAAGAGTCGCCGCCAAGTTCAACTGCTGACTGAGCCGCAACCTTTCACCGCGCGGCGCGGGCTCTCGCATCCCCTATGTTTGCACCATGGCCATGGGGAAACTGAAAACAACGCTGCTTGTATTGGCGGCCACGGTGGCCCTGGCCGGGTGCACAGCAAATCCGGGTTCTGGATCGAAGTCGGCCGCCGACGAGACCGCGCCTTCGGCAAGCGCAGCGCCCAGCGAATCCGCCCCTGCGGCTGCTGCGCCGTCCGTCGCCCCCCAGGTGGCTTCGAACCTGCCGGCTGGCATCAGGACCGACGGGTTTTACAAACAGAACAGCGCCTCCGGGTACAACAAGTTGTTCCAGTTCAACGACGATGGCACGGTCTCAGGGCTCTTCACCGTCGTGTCGGCTTCTGATCTGGCGGAGAACAAGCCAGGCACCGGAAAGCTGAGGAAGTACTGGCTGAACTCACGCGCGAGCAGCCAGACGGGATCACCGCAGTATGGGCCAAATGTGCCGGGAGTGACCCAAAAACCGCTAGAGACCGATGGCACCGTGGGTTACAGGGATTCCCAGGGCCCAGTGACGTACAAGATCCTGGATATCTCAACAAATACCATCAGGATCAGTGAGACGTACGGCGGCGGAGTGCTTACTTCTGACTGGACGTTCACGGCTTATTAAAGACGCCCCGCGCCACGCTCGAAGAGCATGACGCGAGGCGCCTTGTTGCGATTGCCTGTTACGCGGTCATGCCGTTTCGACGACGACGCCACAGAACGATCCCG
>JAODLU010000278.1 GCA_025464125.1 Microbacteriaceae bacterium
TGTTCACCGGCATCTCGCCCACCTCCCGCGAGTGCAGCTGCTCATTGTCGTACAGCTGAGACATCTGCTCGGAGCCGAGCGTGATGTCTGCGATGCCGGTCCAGCCGGAGTCGACGGCGAGCTCCGCGCGGTACTCCTCAGCGGCGAGACCGATGGATGCGGCCTTCACGCGCAGCGGGAGATCCTTTGAGACCACCACGACATCCAGCCCATCGTTCGACAGGTTGAGTGCGACAGCGAGAATGCGCGAGTCGTTGTCGTTCAGCTGCAGGCCTGACGGCAACACAGACATGTTGGAGTGGTTCAGTTCGACCCTCAGTGACCCTCCGTCACCCACGGCGATGGGGAAATCCAGGCGCTCATGCTGGATGCGGAGTTCGTCGAGATTGCGCAGCGCCTGCCGCGCGAAATAGCCGATCTCCGGATCGTGGCGTTTGGATTCGAGTTCCGAAATCACAACCACCGGTAATACGACTGCGTGTTCGGAGAAGCGGAAGATCGCCTTCGGGTCAGACAGCAGCACCGACGTGTCGAGCACGTAGGTGCGTTCGGCCGTTATGGCCTTGCTGGCTGACTGGCTGGTCTGGCTGGTCTTCTGCTGTGCGTTATCCATAGCGGCCACGTGAGCTCCATCCCCGAGTGCGCTGCACTCGGATCCAGTCGCGTGACGGCCAGAACTCCGTTTCGAAACGAACTTGCATGGCCGTCTCGATCAGGTGCCATACCTGATGAACCGAACGTACGTCGCCCGGGCCCCGACCACCAAAACGACACGCCAGCCCACGTGTTTCGCTCGGGTTAAGTTCCCGCGTCGCTACAGGGTGATGGCTGTCGCGTAGCCGACGAATGCTGCGCGCAGCATCTCAAAGGTGTCTTCGCCAGTCGAGACGTGCGGGCTGATGAGCACTGAAGTACGTCGGGATGTCGTGGTGACCCCGTGATTGAACAGCGACGCCGTGAGCACGGTCAGCTGGTCGGGCAGGGGCTCCAGCACGACTATGCCGGCGCGCTCGTGCTCGGCACGCGATGACGACACGGGGATTGCGAACTCGTCGGCGAGTTCGATTACCCTCGTCACCTTTTCGGCCACCGCGGCGTTGATGGCTGGCACGCCGACCGCAGCAATCTCCTCAAGGGCCGTCGCCAGGCGCGCCTCCGATATCGGGCTCGGGTTGCTAATGCTGTAAGCACCGGCGTCGGAAAGCGGGGCGACTATGTGGTCCATCGGCAGCTCTTCGTCAGTGGCGCTGAAGCCGGAGAAGACGGGCGTGAGCCGCTCCAGTGCGCGGTCGCTGAGGGTCATGAAACCCGTGCCCCACCCGGCCCTGACCCATTTCTGGCCGCCGCTGACCACGACATCCGCCACCTGGTATGGCGCATCGACCACCCCGAAACCCTGGATCGCATCGACGATCAGGAGGCGGTCGCCGATGACCTGGCGGATGCCCTCGATGTCTGCGACATAGCCGGTGCGAAAGTCCACGAGTGAGATCGCCACGGCGACGATCTTCTTCGTAAGGTGCTGCTTGATGATGCCGGGGGTGACCGGGCCGCCCTCCGTGTCGAGCCAGACGGGCTTCAGCACTCCGAGCGCCTCGGCTGCCCGCGCTGCGGCGAACGTGACAGCGGGAAATTCAGCTGACGACAGAAGCACGCCACCGGTGATGCCGAACATCGCGTGCATGAGTCCAGAGCCGGTGTTCGGCTGGAAGACGACCTGGTCAGCACGAAAGCCCGTCAGGTCTGCAACCGCGTGCTGCACACGGGCACCCTGGAGGTCGAGGCTCGCGAGACTGCCGAACCTGGCGCGGCGAAGCAGCTCGACCTGTGCCTTTTCTTCCTCGAGAACTGCACGCCCGAGCGGGCCGACCCTGGCGAAGTCGACGTAGCCCGGCTCCTCTTCAAAACCAGCGGAGAATTCCTCGACAGTGATCATTTCAACTACCGTAGCGGCGTTGACGACGCGAATAGTCACGAAGAGCGCGCAGGAAATCCACCTGGCGAAGGTCAGGCCCGAGTGCCTCAACGAAGTAGAACTCGCTGTGGGCGCTCTGCCAGAGCATGAAGTCGCTGAGCCGCTGCTCACCGGAGGTCCGGATGACGAGGTCGGGGTCGGGCTGGCCCCCCGTATAGAGGTGGTCACCGATCAGCTCCGGCGTGAGGATCTCGGCGAGTGCGTCGAGCGTTCCACCCTCCACCTCGTGGGTTTTTACGATGCTGCGCATCGCATCCGCTATCTCCCGTCGACCGCCGTAGCCGACCGCGAGATTCACGTGCAGGCCGGTGTTGTTCTTCGTGCGCTCCTCGGCTGCCTTCAACGTTGCGACGAGCTCTGTCGGCAGGCCGTCGTCTGAGCCGACGTGCTGCACCCTCCAGTCCCGAAAGTGCGAAAGCACTTCTGCCAGCTCGCCGATGATCTCGAGGAGGTCGCCGAGTTCGTCCTCGTCGCGGCCGGAGAGATTATCGGTGGAGAGCAGGTAGAGGGTAGCAACCGAGAAGCCGAGGTCGTCGCACCAGGTGAGGAACTCGAGAAATTTGGCCGCGCCCGCCCGGTGCCCGTGGGCGGCGGTCTCGAGCAGACGCTGCCTGGCCCACCGACGGTTGCCGTCGAGGATCATTGCGACGTGTCGTGGCAGTTCCTGGCCAGCGAGGGAACGGCGGATTCGGGTCTGATAGAGCCCATAGAGAATGCCTCTTCCCAATGGAACTTCCCGCTTGGCCACGTGCCTACGTTAGCCGACAGCGGTCGATCCTCTCCCAGCGCGCGTTCACACCTGAGCCTTAGGCTGGATGCATGACTGAAGACGCCACAGACCTCTCGGTCGATGACGATCAGGGCCCTGAACTGCCAAACCTCCCATTGCTGGAGGATGCAGCTGAACATCCGACTGAGGCGGAGAAGAAGCCCACCTGGCGCGGATGGATCCACGCCGGCACCTTCCCTGTGGCGATCGCCCTCGGCATTGTGCTGCTGGTGTTCGCCAACGGTGTGCCCGCGAAGCTCAGCTCAGCCGTATTCGTGCTCTGCTCGCTGCTGCTCTTCGGCATTTCGGCGCTCTACCACCGCATCAACTGGAGCCCCAAGAACAAGCGCCTGCTGAAGCGGCTCGACCACGCCAACATCTTTCTCCTGATCGCGGGCTCATACACGCCGATCACGGTGCTGGCGCTGCCGCCGGCCAAGGCGGTTCTGCTCATCAGCCTGGTGTGGGGCGGCGCGCTGCTCGGCATCCTGTTCAGGGTGTTCTGGATCGGCGCGCCTCGCTGGCTGTACGTTCCGCTCTACCTGCTGCTCGGCTACGCGTCATTCGCCTTCATCGTGGATTTCTTCCAGGCCAACGCACTGATGATGACGTTGATTCTCGTTGGTGGGCTGTTCTACACGCTCGGCGCTGTTGCCTACGGGTTCAAACGCCCGAACCCGATCCCCGGCGTCTTCGGATTCCACGAGATTTTTCACGCGTTCACGCTGCTGGCGTTCCTCTGCCACTGGACGGCCATCTTCATCATCGCGACGCATCCGGTGTACGCGCGATAGGCGCCGGGCCACCATGCGCCAGGCAGGTGCGCTGAGCTAGTCCTTGCCGGATGGGCCCTTGCTGGCGCCGGTAGCCTGCTCGGCTTCCAGCTGCTCTCGGATCTCACCGCGATACCTCACCCGGCGGATGCGACGCGTCATGTCGATGATGATCAGGATGGTGACGATCGCCACCCCGAAGGTTGCCGCGAAACCCACCCAGGTTGGCGTGACCGAGTTCTCGTTGAAATCGGGCTTCGCCGCGAAGGCGAGGATGCCAAAAAGCATGCTCATGACGTGACCTCCAGGTCATTGGTGCTGGCTGCATCGGCGACGTCGGTGTCAGCTATGCCGGCGAACAGGTCCGACTCGGGAAGCGTCGTCTCAACCAGCGAACTCGCCAGCTGGAAGTCCTCGAAAGGCCAGGCGTCTCGCTGTATATCGATCGGCCAGAAAAAGAATGCGCTATCGGGCGCCACTTGGCTCGCGTGCGACTTCAGGGCCTGGTCGCGCACCTCGAGGAAATCGCCGACCGGCACGCGGCTGGTCGCAAGGTCTGGCCGGTCACGCATGCGCTCCAGCATCCCTGCCATCTGTTCGAGCTGAACGGATTCCGGCTCGTTGTCTTTCAGGTACGTGAACATGGCTTCCATGCGGGCGAAGTTGAAGATGCGGTCGTAGTAGACCTTCTGCACCTTCCACGGTTCGCCCGCCTCCGGGTAGCGCGCGGGGTCAGCCGCGGCATCCATCGCATAGATCGAGATCTCGTGCGTGCGAATGTGATCGGGATGCGGGTAACCGCCGGACTCGTCGTAGGTGATGAGCACCTGCGGCCGCAACTCGCGGATGATCTTCACCAAAGGTTCGGCCGAGATCTCGAGCGGGATCATCGCGAAGCAGTTAGGGTCAAGCCCGGCTTTGGCGACAGGATCATAATTCTCGGGCAGGCCGGAATCCATGTAGCCCAGCCAGAGATGATCGAAACCGATCGCGGCCTGCGCTGCAGCCATCTCGATGCGACGAAGGCCCGCCATGTCACGATCGGCCATTGCCCGCGGTTCCAGACCCTCGTTCTGGATGTCGCCCCGCTCGCCGCCGGTGCAACTGACCACAGTGACCACCGCGCCGACGCTGCGGTAGTAGGCGTACGTGGCCGCACCCTTGCTCGACTCGTCGTCGGGATGGGCATGGACCGCGAGCAGACGCAGTGTCACCGAACTCCTAGGGATGGGCGGATAGCCTTATGGTTCAAGCCTAATCGTCCAGGGATGTGTGATGACCGACACAGCAGCTTCGCCGGAGCTCGCCGAACGCTACGGTCGCACCCCGTCAAAGAAGCGGCGCGACCGCACCTGGCTGATCGTGCTCGGGTCGATCTTCGCCGTGGTCGTCATCGCCTGGGTCGCCTGGGCAGGACTGGACCAGGCCGGCGGTTCGCTCGAGAGCGAGGATGCCGGTAACACCATCATCGACAGCCGCAGCGTGAGCGTGAACTTTCTTGTCTCCATGCCGGCGGGCAACACCGCGAGCTGCGCTCTGCAGGTGCAGAACGAACAGCATGCGATCGTCGGTTGGAAAGTCGTCGCGATCCCAGCGTCGACCAAGCACACCCAGTCGTTTACCGAGATCGTGCAGAGCTCGGAGCTGGGCGTCATCGGCTTGATCTACCGTTGCTGGCTGACCTAAACTTGGCTGGTTCTATCCCGAGACCGGCCGTGTGCCGGTCTCATTTGTTTATCCAGAATCTGTTCTTGCCGAATCTGCTTATCCCGAACCAGGACTTCCTGGCGTTCGGCCGAAGGAGCGCACCGTGTCCCGCGTGACCACTGAGACCTGGCTTACCCAGGAAGCGTTCGACCGCCGCAGCGCGGAGCTTGCCCAACTGGAGAACGAGGGCCGCACCGAGATCGCGAAGAAGATCGAGTCCGCCCGCGAAGAGGGCGACCTGAAAGAGAACGGCGGATACCACGCCGCGAAAGAGGAGCAGGGCAAGATGGAGGCCCGCATCAGGGTGCTCACCGAGCTGCTGCGCCACGCGAAGGTCGGGGACGCACCCGAGAGTGACGGGGTCGTGGGCTCAGGTACGGTGATCACGGCCCGCATCCTCGGCGACGAAAGCGTGTTCCTGCTCGGCAGCCGCGAGATCGTCGGCGAAGACAGTGACCTAGACGTGTACAGCGAGGGCAGCCCGCTCGGCCAGGCGATCCTCGGCAAGAAGGTCGGCGTCAAGACCAGCTACACCGCCCCCAACGGCCGCGAGATCACGGTCGAGGTCATCTCGGTCACGCCCTACACGGGCCACTGACCCCCCCTCCATTCGGAGACAGGGTATT
>JAODLU010000286.1 GCA_025464125.1 Microbacteriaceae bacterium
GCGACAGCCCAAGGCGCGCCGAGATCGTGGGGTCTGCGCCGTACATGGAATCGCCGACGCACGGGTGCCTCTGGGCAGCCATATGCACGCGGATCTGATGAGTGCGGCCGGTCTCGAGATGCACCTCGAGCAGCGATGCGCTCGGAAATGCTTCGAGGGTTTCGTAGTGCGTGACGCTTGGCTTTCCCTCAGCCGTCACTGCGAATTTCCAGCTCGAACTCGGGTGTCGACCGATCGGAGCGTCGATCGTGCCTGCCAGCGGATCCGGGTGCCCCTGCACCACCGCGTGATAGATCTTCGAGACCTCGCGATCGTGGAACTGTCGCTTCAACTCGGTGTATGCCCGCTCGCTCTTGGCCACAACCATGAGGCCGCTGGTGCCTGCATCCAGGCGATGAACAATGCCTGCCCGCTCGGCCGCTCCCGATGTCGACACCCGAAACCCGGCACCCGCGAGAGCGCCCAGCACCGTTGGTCCTGTCCAGCCGACCGAGGGGTGAGCCGCCACGCCGACTGGTTTATCAACGACGACGATGTCGTCGTCGTCGTACACGATTTTGAGGTCGGCAACCACGATTGGCTCGATGCGGAGTGCCTCTTTCGGCTGCCAGCTGACCTCAAGCCAGCTGTCGAGCTTGAGCCGGTCGGATTTGCCGAGCACCACACCATCGGCGCTCACTCCCCCCGACTCGGCGACCTCGGCCGCGAAATTGCGGGAGAAACCAAGGAGCTTCGCCAGCGCTGCGTCCACACGCTCACCGGCAAGACCATCGGGCACTGGCAGGCTTCGCGTCTCCACCAGTTACTTCCGGTCTGGCAGCGCGCTGCCTGCAGGCTCAGGATCGCTCGGAGCGCTCTCCGCAGCCCGGTCGGCATCCGGGTAGACGACGGGCCTCGTGATTGTGCGACGACCGTCGAGGCCGACCCCACGGATCGTCAGGATGATGAAAAGCCCCATGCTCGCGACGATGAACGAATCAGCAATATTGAAGATGGCGGGGAAGCCGTAGACCTGGATGAAATCGATCACGTGGCCCTGGGCGAATGTTGGTGGCCTGAAGAAACGATCAGTCAGGTTTCCCACCGTGCCGCCGAGGAGCATGCCGAAGAGCACCGCCCAGCCGAACGAACGAATCCGTCTGGCGAAGATCACAATGAACACGGTGACCGCGGAGGCCGCGATCGAGAAGATCCACGTCATGCCGCTCGCCAGCGAGAAGGCGGCACCTGAATTCTTTACAAAATGGAACTGCAGGATCTCGCCCAAGACATTGACCTGCTGGCCTTCGACGAGATTCGAGACGACGAGATATTTAGTGAACTGGTCGAGCGCGTAGGCGACGAGCGCAACCAGCGTGAGAACGATGAGCGCTCGAACACTTACCTTGCGTGTACTGACCGTGCGTGCGCCTGCCTTCTCAGGCTGGGACTCGCTTTCAGCGGATGTCGCCTGCGGCTCAGCTTCCGCCAAAGCCCTGGTAGCCGGCGGGCTGGGGCTGGACCGGCTGGTACGCCGGAGCTGGCGCGGAAACCTGCTCGAAAGCCTGTGGGGCTTCCTGTGGCGGAGTTGCATCAGCTGCGGTCATCGACTGCGGCGACTCGAGTTCACGCAACTGCCCCTCGATGTAGCCCTTGAGCTTCTGGCGATACTCACGCTCGAACGTGCGGAGTTCGTCGATGCGGCTCTCGAGCGCCGTGCGCTCCTGCTCGAGGTTGCTCATGTGTATCGCCTGTGCCGATTCGGCCTCACCGACGACCCTGGCAGCGGTGGCGTGGCCCTCCGCGATGAGAGCGTCACGCTTCTCAATGCCTTCTCGTACGTGCTCTTCGTGCAGTTTGCGCGCGAGTTGCAGAAGGTTGTTGGTGTTGCCCGGGTCGACCGAGTTCTGGTCGTTCGGGTACACGGCCGGAGGTGCGGCCGGAGCCGGAGTCGGCACGACTGCCGCTGCCGCGTACTGCGGCTGCTCTCCGTACTGGGGCTGCTCGCCATATGCCGGAGCCGGCTGCTGGGCGCCGCTGCGCTGCAACTCATTGATGCGTGACTCGCCGGCCATCAGGCGCTGGCGCAGTTCTTCGTTCTCCTGGCCGAGGCGGCGCAACTCGACTACGACCTCATCGAGGAAGTCATCGACCTCGTCCTGGTCGTATCCCTCGCGGAATTTGGTCGGCTGGAACCGCTTGTTGACTACGTCTTCCGGCGTCAAGGCCATGGGAGGTCACCTCAGAAAAAATCGTTAATAACAGTTGGTTAACGGTACCAAACAAGGCAGCCACGAGGAAACCCGCATCCGGGGGGTCCATGGGGACTCCCAGATTGGTGAGCTGGCCCCGGAAACCCGGCTAGAAACGAAGCACGAGGGTCAGGTAGATAAGCACTACGACTACGAGCATCACAATGCTCCAGGCGAAATCGAGTGCCATTCCACCAACGCGGATCGGCTTGACAACTCTCCGCACGAACCGGATCGGCGGGTCTGTTAGCGCAAAAATGATTTCGGCTACGACCAGTCCAAAGCCCCGGGGACGCCAGTCACGCAGGAAAGTTCGCGCGAGATCCAGAATGAATCTCGCCCACATGACGAAAAAATATACGAGTAGCAGGTAATAGGCGACGGTCGCCAGCACAGAAACCAGGGTTGACAAGCTTCAGCCCTGTTGAGGGATCAGGACTGGGCGAAGAAGGACGCGTCGACGTCCGGCTCCACCTCGGCCTGGTCGCCGCTGACGGCTACGTGTGCCGGCGAGAGCAGGAAGACCTTATTCGTGACGCGCTCGATCTTGCCGTACAGCCCCTGCGAGAGGCCACTTGCGAAGTCGACCAGGCGACGCGCTTCAGGCTCGCTCATTTGCGAGAGATTAATGATGACCGGAATTCCCTCGCGGAAGCTTTCGGCGATCACCTGGGCATCTTTGTATGCCCGAGGATGCACAGTGAGGATCTCGTTCATCTCTGCTGGCGGCGCAACACTGCGCGGACCGTTCGCGCGGCGAAGCGGTGTCACCGGAGCGCGGGTCTGCACCGGCTGGGGCGCATGGTGAGCGATGGGTGCGGCAGGAGCTGAGGGCGCGGCGTCCTCGTAGTCGAACTCCTCATCCGCTAGGCCGAGGTAGACCATGGTCTTGCGCAGCGGGTTAGCCATTTTTCGTGCCTCCTGTTTGGAACTGGTGGGTTCAGATTAACCGGCAGCCGGCCTATTTCCGGTGATTGCCGACCCAATGCGCAGGTGTGTCGCGCCTTCCATGATGGCCTCGCGAAAATCACCGGACATTCCTGCCGAGATGAACCGGGCAGTCGGCGCCATGGCGCGCACGCGTTCTGATGCGGCCAGCACCCTGGCGAATGCGGCTCGTGGCTCTTCGCCAACTGGCGCGACGGCCATGACACCAAGAAGTTCGAGGTTGCCGGAGCCAAGGATGCGTTCAACCAGGGGCTCGAGACCCTCCTGGCTCACACCACCGCGGCCGGGGTCATCCGTCAGGTTGAGTTGCACGAACCCCTGGAGCGCCGCCGCTGACGCGCCAAGGCTGTCGACTACCGATTCCCGGTCGAGCGAATGGATGACGCTGGCGTACTCCGCAGCCTGCCTGGCCTTCTTGCTCTGCAGCTGGCCGACAAAATGCCAGCGCAGGTCGAGCCCCGCGAGCTCAATGGACTTCTGCTGCGCTTCCTGGTGACGGCTTTCGCCGAAATCACGGATTCCGAGTTGGTGCAACTCACGCACGAGGCTGGCGGGATGAAACTTCGTGACAACCACCGTCGTCAGCTCGTCGGGATCCCTACCTGCCTCGCGGACCGCATCCTCTATGCGCGACGTGACTGACGCCAGCCTCTCATCGAGGTCCACGCGCTACTTCAGGAAATCGGGGATGTCCAGGTCGTCGTCCCCGCCATCGTCGAAAGCTGGGTCCCGGGGCGCGGCCGGGTAGTCCGGCTCCGACGCCCAGGCGCCAGTGGAGGGGCTTGCGGCGGCGCCGTCGGCCTCGCCAGAAGCTACGGATGCGCCTACAGGAGCCGCGACATCCACGTAATTGGACCGGTGACCCAATTTCTTGGTCGTCGGCTCTCCGCCGTCGAAGCCGGCCGCGATGACCGTGACCCGAACCTCGTCGCCCAGGGTGTCGTCGATGACGGCGCCGAAGATGATATTGGCTTCAGGATGCACGGCCTCCTGCACCAGGCGCGCTGCGTCGTTGATCTCGAAGATGCCGAGATTCGAACCACCCTGGATCGAGAGCAGCACGCCGTGGGCGCCGTCGATGCTCGCCTCGAGAAGCGGTGAGGCCACCGCAAGCTCTGCGGCTTTGATCGCGCGGTCAGCGCCGCGGGAGGACCCGATTCCCATGAGCGCGGAACCAGCGCCCTGCATGACCGACTTCACGTCGGCGAAGTCGAGGTTGATGAGTCCCGGTGTGGTGATGAGGTCTGTGATGCCCTGAACGCCCGCCAGGAGTACCTGGTCAGCAGTGGCGAAGGCCTCAAGAAAACTGATTCCGCGATCGCTGATCTCGAGCAGCCTGTCGTTCGGCACCACGATGAGGGTGTCGACCTCGCTCTTCAGCGTTTCGATGCCGGTCTCGGCCTGCGCTGCACGACGCTTGCCCTCGAATCCGAATGGACGGGTGACAACACCGATCGTCAATGCCCCGATCGACTTGGCGATGCGTGCGACCACAGGAGCACCGCCGGTGCCCGTGCCGCCACCCTCTCCTGCAGTGACGAAAACCATGTCGGCGCCAGCGAGGGCCTCTTCGATCTCATCTGCGTGATCCTCAGCCGCGCGTCGACCCACCTCGGGGTCGGCACCGGCGCCGAGACCGCGGGTGATCTCGCGGCCGACGTCGAGTTTGACGTCAGCGTCACTCATAAGGAGTGCCTGGGCATCCGTATTGATGGCGATGAACTCAACGCCACGCAGTCCGAGCTCGATCATGCGGTTGACCGCGTTGACGCCACCGCCGCCTATGCCGACGACCTTAATCACGGCCAGGTAGTTCTGGTTCGATGTCACGTTTTTGGCCTCCGCTTGGAACTCTTAACCTCTACTGGAAGGTTATAGTTATACCCAGTAGAGATTTCTTGTTTCGAAGTTAAGCGCGGCTGCAGCACCGGCGGGGCAAGCGACCCCGCGTGTCGCAAACTAGCCCGGTCCGACCACCGGTGCGAGCGGCGCCGAGACGTCGTACGTCACTGCAGAACTGCCCCCCTGTGCCGCGACCAGTGCCGCGAGCACCCTCGCCTTCAGTGCAGAACTGTCCGGGCTTCCCCATGTGACCCTTTGTCCGCCCCCGAGAATCAGCGTGACATCGTCACGGGTGAGGGCGCTGATGCGGTCAACCTTCGCCAATAGATCTGCAGGCAGGGTGATGAGCACGGCAACCGCCGCCGTGAAGGCTGCGCTGTCCTGGGTTGCGGTCCCGAGATCGATGATCGGCAGCCCAGCTGCCCGATCGGTTCCCGAATCGATGACCACCCCTGCGGCGTCGACCACGGAGAAGCCCGACGGCGTGGCAAGCGACGCGATCGGTGTGCGCTCGTCGATGCGGATGACGAGGGTGTGCGGCGGGAGAGATTCGGTGACATAGCTACGGATAAGCGGGAACTTCGACAGCCTGGTCTTGATCTTCGCGAAGTCCACAAGCGCGAGGGGCGTGCCTACCTGGTCCGCGAGAGCTGCTCGCACCTTGGTCGGATCCACCCGCGACGTGCCGGTAACCGTAATGGTGCTGAGTGACAGGAGTGGGGAATAGACGGCTCCGGTCACGAGGCCTGCAATCACGACCAGAGCGATGAACGCGCCAAGCCAGCCGAACCGCCGCCTGCGCGACCTGCGGGTGAACCTGCGAACTTCCACGCGCTCGTACCGACGCCTGGCGCGGGCTGCCTTTCGGAGCTCCGCCTTCGCACGGGTTGGTCGCGGCTGCATCGGGTCAGCCTTCATCCGGCCTGGCGTCTCTCGCCTCAGCTTTTCACGCTCGGGCGTCACCAGTCCTGCCTTTGCCCGCTTCGCCGGTGCGGCGCGCTGCGGTTTTTCGGCTTTGGTCGGCTGCTGGCGCGCAGCGGGTCGGGCGGTTTTACGCGGTTGTGCCGGAGCGGGTGCACTGGATCCAGGGTCGAATCCCTCAGGGCGTTTCACGGGGTGGGCTCGCCTGCCTCGGCTTCGGTCGCACGGTTTTCGAATGCATGGTTCGCAATGGCACGCTTCTCCAGGGCGCCCAACAGCAACGGGATGATGCGGTAAACATCTCCCCCGCCCATCGGGATCAGGAAGTCGCCCGGCCTGGCGATCGATGCTGCGTAGTCCACAGCATCCTGCCAGTCGTCGTAATAACGCGCTGCATCCTGGTCGGCGAATCGGTCGGTGATAAGCGCGCCGGTAACGCCTTCGATCGGTTGCTCGCGGGCGGGATAGATCGGCACGACGATCGTGTGATCGGCGAGAGTGCCAAGTACCTCAGCGAACTCGTCTGCCCGCTGGGCAGTCCGGGTGAAAAGGTGCGGCTGGAAGATCGGGATGAGGCGCCCGGCTCCGACTACTCCGCGAGCTCCGGATAGGGCAGCCCTGATCTCGGTGGGGTGGTGGGCGAAGTCATCGTAGACGCGCACCCCGCCGATCTCCCCGCGAAATTCGAAACGTCTCTCCGTGCCCTCGAAAGTCGCCAGCGCGTCGAGAGCAGCCTGCGGCTGATGCCCAAGTGCCACGAGCACTCCAAAGGCGCCAGCCGCATTGATCGCGTTGTGCAGTCCAGCAACGCGGAGCGTGGTGCCGTAGTTGGCGCCCAGGTATGCCAGCTGGAATGAGACGATCTCGCCCGATTTCACTGAGTGCAGGCGCACGTCAGAACCCGGGTGCTGCCCGAAGGTCGTTACCGCACGACCCGCCAGGGCTCTGGTTACGGAGACTGCCCGTGCATCGTCGCTGGAGATCACCACCCGTTCACTGGCCGCGGAAGTGAAGCTGACGAACGCCTGCTCGAAGGCTTCTTCGGAACCAAAATGATCGAGGTGATCGGGGTCGACGTTAGTCACCAGCGCGATCGCTGTGTCGTAGAGCAGGAAGGAACCGTCTGACTCGTCCGCTTCGACGACGAACACGTCACCTTCTCCACTGCCAGCACTGGCGCCAAGCGCCCGGATAACCCCGCCGTTGACGAAGCTCGGTGCGCTTCCGAGCTCGAGCAGTGCGGTGACGATCATCGCCGTCGACGTGGTTTTTCCATGAGCCCCTGCGACAGCAACCAGGCGCGCGTCGCGGGTCAGCCAGGCCAGGGCCTGGGCCCGGTGCACAATTGGCAGGCCGCGGCTCCTGGCCGCCAGGAACTCGGGATTGTCTTCGGCAATAGCGCCAGTTACGACAAGCGTGTCAGCGCCATCGATATTCGCCGCAGCATGGCCGATCGCAACCGGTACTCCAGCCGCGCGCAGTGCCTCGACCACGCCAGTCGAACGGATGTCAGAACCAGTAACCGAAACTCCCGCTGCAACAAACAGATGGGCGATGCCACTCATGCCAGCGCCGCCGATGCCAACAAAATGCACAGTTCCCAGGTGCTCTGGAACTACCTGGCTGAAGTCGGATTTAATCACCATGACTACCGTACTTCGCTCGTGGGCGGGGTTCCGGAGACTGCAGCAGCCACGAGATCGACCATGCGATCTGCGCCATCAAGCACACCAATCGCACTGGTGCGCGCGGCCATACCAGCAACCCTCGCACGGTCCTGCAGGAGGTCCACCAGTGTGGATTCGACCCAGGTCTTCGTGAAGTCAGCGTTCTCCACGAGTATGGCGCCGCCGGCCTCGATCGACTCGCGGGCGTTCAGTCGCTGCTCACCGTTTCCGATGGGCAGCGGCACGTAAACTGCGGGCACCCCAAGCGCGCTGAATTCGCTCACCGTCGCGGCGCCCGCGCGAGCGACCGCGAGATCGGTGGCGGCCAGCGCCAGGTCCATGCGATCGCAGTACTGCAGGATCCGGTAGCCGTCGAGTTGCGACTGCGACCGCTCCCACCGGGCTCCGGCGATGTGCAGGAGCTGCCAGCCAGCGCCGAGAATCGAGGCCGCAGAAGCCCAGATCGTCTCGTTGATGCTGAGTGCGCCCTGTGATCCGCCGGTCACGAGCAGAACGGGCCTGTGCGGGTCGAGACCGAAAAATCGCACGGCCTCTGCTCGGGACGCAGCCCGATTGAGCGACTCGATTTCCCGTCGAAGTGGCATGCCTACAAACTGCGCATGCCGAAGTCTCGTGGCGCGAAACGCAATGCCGACCTGGCGCGTATATCTTGCACCGAGGCGATTGGCAATGCCGGGCCTGGTGTTCGCCTCATGGACTGCGATCGCAAGATTCTCGAGTTTCGCGGCGCGATAAGCCGGGCCGGAGACGTATCCCCCGAACCCGACAAGCACGTCGATGTCGCGCTCGACCAGGATGGCGCGCACCGCGGCTACGCTCTCACGGAAACGTGAAGGAAACCGCAATGCGGCCCCGTTGAGCCGCCGCGGAAACACGAGGCGCGGCACGGTCAGCAGCTCGTAGCCGCGCTCGGGTACCAGGCGGGCCTCAAGCCCTTCAGCGGTTCCGAGCACGAAGATGATGGCGTCGGGCTCGCGGTCCCTGATTTTGTCTGCGACAGCGAGGAGTGGATTCACGTGCCCAGCAGTGCCACCACCCGCGAGAAGGTAGCGGGTCACCGGCGACGGCCCTGCGCCTCGCGGGCACCGGTGCGCTCTGCCATGGCACGCCGAGCCTGGGCCAGCCTGACCTGCTCCTGCCTCGATGACAGCGGCTGCCGCGGCGTGGGCGCTGGTGCCCCTGCTGTCGGGGCATGCCTCGCGAACGACAGCACGATGCCTATCGCCACCATCGACGTGATAAGGGCTGACCCGCCTGCGGAGATGAGGGGCAAGGGAACCCCGAGGACCGGCAAGATCCCGAGCACCACCGCGATGTTCACGAAAGCTTGTCCGATGATCCACACCATGACCGCGCTTACAGTGATCTTTGCGAATGGATCGTTCGTCGCGCGCACCACCCGCACAAATCCGATGGCGAGCACGATGAACAGCACGAGTACCAGGACTGCCCCAAGAAGTCCGAGTTCCTCGCCGACGATGGCAAAAATGAAGTCGTTGTCAGCCTCAGGCAGCCAGGACCATTTGGCTTTCGAATTGCCGAGTCCAACTCCAAAGAAACCGCCCGAAGCTAGAGCCCACCAGCCGTGCACTGTCTGCCAGCAATCAGCCGAATAGTCGGCTGCAGCCGAACAACCACCCAGGAATGCGTCGATTCGATCGCGCCGGGAGCTGGTCGCCACGGCAAAAATGGCCCCGATTATTCCTATGAGCACTGCGGGAATCAACAGGTAACGAAGTTTGACTCCAGCGAAGAACAGGGCTCCGAAAACTATGGCCGTCAGGATGATCGCGGTGCCGAGATCCTGGCCGATCAACACGAATCCGATCGCCGCAGCCGTAACAGGCACCAGCGGCACGATCAGTTCCCGCCAGTTGTCGAGCGTCGCCAGTTTCTTGGACAGGATGTGGCCGAGCCAGATGACGAGAGCAACCTTGACAAGCTCCGATGGCTGCGCGGTGAAGCTGCCGAACGATATCCAGTTGCGGTTTCCGCCGTGCTCGGAGCCGAGCGGCGTGGCCACCACCAGCAGCTGGAGGCCGATAGCGATAGCCATGAAGAGGCCGGCCCAGCGCTTCCAGAAGGTGCTGGGCATGCGGGCCGCGATGAACATCAGTGGCAGGCCGAGGACTGCGAACAGCACCTGCCTGACGAACCCGTTGAAGAAGTCGCCACTCTCCTTGAACGACTCAACAGCAGAAGAGGACAGCACCATGATCAGGCCGAAGACGACGAGAAAAACCGTGGTTCCAGCGATCAGGAAATAATTGCCGGTCTCCGCCTGGAATATGCGCCTGACCGCGACCATGGCTGCGGGGCCACGCCCCGGATCGCGCTCAGCGCGGTTCGACGGTCGGCGGAAGGTGGTCGTCATGCGGCCATCCCTCCACGATCTGCCTCACCGCTTCGGCGAATCGCGAGCCGCGATCCGCGTAATCGGTGAACTGGTCCATCGATGCGGCGGCCGGGGCGAGCAACACAGTGTCACCGGTCCGGGCAACCGCCGCCGACAGTCTCACGACAGTCGGCATCACCTCTTCAGTGTCCGCCGTAGTGACCTCGAACACCGGGAGCCCCGGCGCGTGTCGCGCGAAAGCCTCAAGCAGTGGTTGACGGTCGACGCCGATGAGAACCGCTCCCCTGAGGCGTGGCGCATTGGCCTTGACGAGTTCACCTACATCCACGCCCTTCAGCAACCCGCCGACCACCCACACGACGGACTCGAACGATTGGAGAGCCGCCTGTGCAGCGTGCGGGTTGGTCGCCTTCGAATCATTGACCCACAGGATGCCGCCGGCTTCGCCAACTGTCTCTGTTCGATGGTGGTCGAGCCTGAATTCGCGGAGCGCCGAGCGGATGTCGGCCGGAGCCACACCAACGGACCTCGCAAGCCCCGCCGCAGCTAGCACATTGGCAACCATGTGCCGCGAGCCGAGGCCCGATTCACGCAACTCATGCAGGGTAGACAGTTCGATGGCGGCCCGGTGCCGCTCGTCATGGAAGGCACGGTCGACAAGAAACTCGTCAACCAGCCCGACGTCGCTCGGACCAGGGATCGTGAGGCCGAATCCGACCGCCCTTGCGCCCTCGACAACTTCCGCCTGTTCGACCATGTCGCGGGTAGCCGGATCGTCGAGGTTGTACAGGCAGGCGAACCGCGTATTCGTATAGACCCTCGACTTAGCAGCGGCGTAGGCATCGGCGGAACCGTGCCAGTCGAGGTGGTCGTCTGAGATGTTGAGACACACACTCGACCAGGCAGACATGCTGTGCAGGTAGTGCAGCTGGAAACTCGACAGCTCAACGACGAGAACGTCGAACCCCGTAGGGTCGCGGATGGCATCGAGTACCGGGATGCCGACGTTGCCGCAGGCGATAGCGCGCTGGCCGCCGGCGTTCAGCATCGCGGTCGTGAGCTGAACTGTCGTCGTCTTGCCATTGGTTCCGGTGACGGCGAGCCATTCCGCTGGCCGTCCGCTGGCATTCGTCACCTTGTCGCGCAAGCGCCAGGCGAGTTCAACATCGCCCCAGATGGGAATGCCGAGAGCGATCGCACGCTCGACCAGCGGATGCCGCGGGCTGAACCCTGGCGAGACCACGAGCAGCTCCGCACCGAACCTCTCCAACTCCCCCACCAGGTCGTCGAGCACCAGTGGCACGCCGATGACATCGAGCACCATCGCCGTCTTCTCGTCAGCGGAGCTCGCGAGCACCACCAGTTGTGCGCCAAGTTCTGCGAGGGTGTCGGCCACCGAGAATCCTGTGAGTCCCAGGCCGAGGACTGCGACCCTGAGCCCCTTCCAATTGGCGTGCCAGCCTGTAAGGCGGTCGACTTCTTCTGCCGTGCGCATCAGGCGGAGCGGGAGAGCCACTCGAGGTAGAAGCTGCCAACCCCTGCCGCTACGAAGAGTCCCGAAATGATCCAGAACCGAACCACGATGGTCACTTCTGCCCAGCCTTTCATCTCAAAATGATGATGAAGCGGGCTGGCGCGCCAGATGCGCTTGCCCCTCGTCGCTTTGAAGTAGATCCGCTGGATGATCACCTGGCCGGTGATCACGATGAAGAGGCCGCCGATCAGCAGCAGGAGCAGTTCGGTACGGGAAAGGATCGCCAGCGCCGCGAGAGCCCCGCCGAGTGCGAATGACCCGGTGTCTCCCATGTGAATCTGGGCTGGAGACGTGTTCCACCAGAGGAAGCCGATGAGTGCACCGACAATGGATGCAGCGACAACGGCCAGGTCAAGCGGCCGCGACACGTCGTAGCACTTGAAGACATTCTCGTCGGCGAGAGTCGGGCTGAAACATGACTGGTTCGACTGCCAGAAGCCGATGAAGATGTACGACCCGATGGCGAAGATCGACGCCCCAGCAGCAAGGCCGTCGAGTCCGTCGGCCAGGTTCACCGCGTTCGAGACACTGGTCGTGATCAGCACGACCCAGACGATGAAGGCGATTACACCGGCTGTCACACCGAGCACTGCGACAAAGTCGAGATTGAGATCACGTACGAACGAGACGGCGGTCGACGCCGGCGTGCGTCCGTTCACGTCCCGGTAGGTCAGCGCGATTATGCAGAAGACGATCGCCACGACGACCGTTCCCGCGATCTTGTACCAACCGCGCAGGCCTGTGCTGTTGTTCCGGCTGACTTTGAGGAAGTCGTCGATGAAGCCGATCAGGCCGAGCCCTGCCATCATCGCGAGAACGAGAATTCCAGAACCGGAAACCGCGTCGTGGTTGACCCAGTGCCCAACGAAGTAGCCGACGATCGCTGCGGTGATGAACACCACGCCGCCCATCGACGGCGTGCCGCGCTTTGTGACATGGGTGGTCGGCGTATCTGCCCGGATGAACTGGCCGAGGTTCAGCCGACGAAAGGCTCTCGCGAACACCGGTGTCAGAAGCAGCGTGAACACCATGGAGACACCACCAGCCACGAGGAGGGCTATCACTGGGTGACACCGCCGAGCCGGTCGCCGAGAAAGCGAAGCCCTGACGCATTGGAGGATTTCACGAGCACGACATCACCCGCTCGCAATTGGCCATCCAACAGATCGTATGCCTCGTCACTGGTCGCGACGAGCACCGACTCCCCGTCCCATGAACCCTCGAGGCCCGCGGCGTTGTGGATGTGCCGTGCACCATGGCCCACCACTACAAGCTTCTGGATGTTGAGTCGCACGACGAGCCGACCAATGCGGTCGTGCTCCTCGTCCGCGTACTCACCGAGTTCGTTCATCTCGCCGAGGATGGCGATGGATCGCTGGCCGGGTTCCACGATCTGGGCGAGGGTCTTCAACGCTGCAGCGGTCGAATCCGGGCTTGCGTTGTAGCCATCGTTGATGACAACCACACCATTGGGCGCCCGAAGTATTTCCATCCGCCAGCGCTCTGCACGCTCGATGCCCTCGAGAGCTTCGCATGCTGCGTCCAGCGGCAGGCCGAGTTCGTGCGCGACAGCCAGTGCAGCGAGTGCGTTCATGACGTGATGCTCGCCGAGGATGCGAAGCGTGACTGTCCTCGACCAGTCGCCGACATGCAGCACGAAGCTGGTACCAGCCGCTGTCGCGCGCAGGTCGTCTGCCCGCACATCCGCCGCGTCGTCGAGCCCGAACCAGAGAGGGCGCGCTGCGGTCATCGGCGCCATCGCCGCCACACGACCATCGTCGCGATTCAGCACCGCGACCGCATCAGCTGGAAGCCTGGTGACGATCTCCGACTTGGCACGCTGGGTCGCTTCTATTCCACCGAATTCGCCAGCGTGCGCAAGTCCTACCTTCAGCACTACCGAAATGTCTGGAACGACGATGTCGATGATGCCAGCGATGTCCCCCTCCGCGCTCGCCCCCATCTCGATAACCAGGAACCGGGTGTCATCGTCGATGCTGAGCATGGTCAGGGGCGCGCCGACATGGTTGTTGTACGAGCCCTGCGGAGCGACGGTCGGACCATGCGCAGAGAGGATGGCCCTCAGCATGTTCTTCGTCGTCGTCTTGCCATTCGAACCGGTGATACCGACGATGCGCAGCAGTCCATGAGCTCGCACTGCCGCGACCACGGCTCGTGCCAGGCTTGCCAGTGCCGCTACGCCGTCGGTGACGACGATGGTCGCGACTGGCAGCTCCACCGGCCTCTCTGCGATGACCAGCGTCGCCCCACTCGCGACCGCAGAGCCAGCGAAGAGCATGCCGTCGGTGGCCCCACCTGGAAGTGCGAAGAAGATGGATCCCGCGGTTGCAGTACGCGAGTCCGTCACCACAGCACCGGCGACGATCGTCGTCGCCGGCACGCCGTCCGGCAGGGCGAGGATGCCGCCAACCGCCCGCGCGATGTCGGCCAGGGTCATGCTGATCACTTAGGCCCAGCCCGCTTCCCGCAGCGCGTCGCGAGCTTCCGCGCGCGCGGAATATGGTGTGCGCTCGCCACGGATGTCGCGGTAGTCCTGGTGTCCGGGACCCGCCCAGAGGATGGAGTCGCCGTCCTTCGCCAGCGCGACGGCCTCACGAATGGCCCTTTCCGGTGGGCTGACCTCAAAGAGTTCTGCCTCGTTCGTGGCGAGATGGGCTCCCTCCACGAGCGTGGCCCGAATGGAGTCCGGATTCTCGAACCTCGGGTGATGATCGGTGATTACGAGGATGTCGGAACCCTCGGATGCAACGCGCGCCATCTCGTGTCGCTTGGTCGCATCCCGGTCGCCGTCCGCTCCGAAGACCATGATCACCCTGCCAGGGGTGACCTTGCGCACGGCCGCCAGGGTGTTGAGGAATGCGTCGGGACTGTGGCCGAAGTCGACGTAGACCTGCGGGCCGCGCTCCCCGGAGACCAGCTCGGTGCGGCCTGGCAGGTACGCGTCGATTCCCTCCTTGATCGCGTGGCCGATGGCCTCGAGCTCGAAGCCGGCCTCGACGAGCATCACGATCGCCAGGCCGGCGTTGGCCGCCATGTGCCAGCCGATCAGTGGAACTCGAGTGACCAGCGAGCGGCCCTCAGGACCGACCAGCCTGAACTCGGTGTACGAGGCCTGTTCGTCCAGGATCTCTACGTTCCACTCGCCAGGAACGCCCGGCGTGGCAGAGACAGTTGTCACCGGGATGCGCGAGCGCTCAACGACCTTTTCACCCCACGGCGAGTCGAGGGAAACCACGCCACGCCTGCCACGCTCCGGCTCGAAGAAAATGACCTTCGCTTCGAAGTATTCGTCCATGTCTGCATAGTCATCGAGATGGTCGTGGCTGAGATTCGTGAAGGCAACGACGTCGAAAAGCAGCCCGTCCACCCGATTGCGGCTGAGGGCCTGGGCACTCACCTCGATTGCGACGGCTCGCACCTCGCTTTCCCGCATGCGCGCGAGAAGTGCGTGCATTTCACTGGCTTCCGGAGTCGTCAGCCGACTCACGACGTTGAGATCACCGATGTGACGTTCTGCGGTGGAACTCAGCCCGGTTACAAGACCGAGCTGGCGAAGGATGGCCTCGACGATGTACGAGGTCGATGTCTTGCCGTTGGTGCCTGTGACTCCCAGCAGCAGTGGCGGATGCTCGTTAGTGCGGTAGACCCAGGCGGATACGTCTCCGAGCGCCGCCCGTGGGGACTCGACCAGCACGATGGGAAGGCCGCTTTCCGCGGCAATCACGGCGCCAGCTTCGTCGGTCAAGAGCGCAACAGCGCCGCTTGCCGCCGCCTCCGCCGCATAGGTCGCGCCGTGGGAGTTGAGACCCTGGATGCCGACGTAAAGGTCGCCGGGCTGCACTTCTGTCGACCGCAGGGTGACACCGGTCAATTCGACGCCGTCGAGCGAGCCACGACTGTCGAGACCGAACTCAGTGACGAGTCCGGCGAGAGCCCTGGCTTGCGGATGCTCCGGCCTGAGGACCGGGGGAATCCGAGCGGTCAAGGCAACCTCTTTCAGTTTGGCGGGGGTTGTCTCACCAGGTGGTGGGGGGGCTGGTGGACGGTGTCGTCGATGGGCTCACCCGGTACTTTGTGAGCACCTGGCTCATGATCTTCTGGAACGTTGGAGCCGCAGCAGCCGACGACTTCATGATATCCGGCTTGGTGTATGTGACGAGGACTACGTACTCGGGATTCTCCGCTGGGGCGATGCCTGCAAGCGAGACTATGCGGTCTGAGCCGTATTTACCGTTGACCGCGACCTGGGCCGTACCGCTCTTCGCGGCCACTCGATATCCCGGAATCTTGAGCGCCTTCGACAGCGAACCGCCGGTGACCACGCTCTCAAGCATGTTCACCACCGTCTTGGATGACTGTTCTGAGATGACCCTCGTGCCTGTTGCCGACGGAACGTCAGTAACAGTTCCGTCCGGCCTCGTGCAGCCCTCGACCAGGGTGAGGGGCAGACGCATCCCGCCGTTGGCGATGCCCTGGTAGGCGTCCACGAGCTGGGCCGCGGTTACCGCAACGCCCTGGCCGTAGAGCATGTCGTATTTGCGCTGGTCGTCCCAGGTGGACAGCGAGGGGATGCCACGCGCTGACTCTCCCTGGAAGTCGACTGCGGTGTCCTGGCCGAGACCGAATTTCGTCATGTAGTCGAATCGTGTCGCGAATGGCACCTTGATCCCCAGCATCGAGATGCCCACGTTCGAGGACTGCTGGAGCACACCGGTCAGGGTCAGCCGCTCAGTGGCGTGGCCATCCGAATCCTGGATGCGACTGCCTTCTGGTGTTTTCCAGATGAAGGGAACTGTCGCCTGCGATACCGGGCTGGCGACACCCGAATCGATGAGCATGGACGCGCTCAGCGCTTTCATTGTCGAGCCTGGCTCGTAGTAGTCGGTGAACGCCTTGGAGCCGAGATCCGAGACGCCGGAGCCGTTGACGTTGTTCGGATCAACTGATGGCCAGTCCGCCAGTGCCATGATGTGGGCATCCTTGACCCGCACCACGATGGCGGTCGCTGACTTCGCGCCGATTGCCGTGGCCTGCTCAGCTATCGCCTGCTGCGCGAACCACTGCAGGTCGCTGTCGATCGTGAGCTTGAGCGTGCCACCCGGCACGGCTTCTTTCGATGTGACCGAGCTGCCAGGAATCTGCACGCCGTCGGCACCACGCTCATAGGTCGAGCTGCCATCGGTGCTTGCGAGGCACGCGTTCTGCGTCTTTTCGAGGCCGTTCTGCGGTCCGTCGGTGCCGACGAATCCCACCAGGTTGCCTGCGACCGCGCCGTCCGGATAAGTGCGCACCGGATGATTCTCGAAGTAGATGCCTGGAATGGCGAGCTTGCGCACTGCCCGCATGGTGTCAGTGTCGACGGCCTTCGTCACGATCGCATAATCGGAGGTCGGATCCTTAGTGAGGGCGGTGTACACAACTCCGGCATCCTGCTTCGTCAGCGCTGCGATTTTCGTCGCGGCATCCATCACCCTTGCTGACGATTTCGCTGCATCTTCGCCCGCCCTGGCATTGATGTTCAGCGGAGATGCAGTGATGTCGTAGCGGGTCACACTGTCTGCGAGCACGGTGCCATTGGCGTCGACGATCGTGCCCCTCGGCGCATAGGTGGTGAGGGCGATAGCTCGTTTGCTCAGGGAATCAGCGTTCAACTCATCAGCGCGCACCAGCTGGATGTCGACGAGACGGAACACGAAGACTGCCACGATCGCGAAGACTGCGAGCACGGCGATGGCAAGGCGCCTGCGACCACCACTGGCGTTTCTCACCTCAGTAACCCCAAACGCATAGCTATCTCGTGATGGGCGACGGGACCGCACCCGGGTTCGACGGTACAGATCCCGCAGCAGTCGTCGCGGCAGGCGCGCCTGGGACCGCGGGGGCGGTAGTCGCGGGCTGGAGCGGTGCGGCGGTCAGTTCCGGCGTCAGCAGCACGTTGCCCACGAGTCCGCCGCCGACCGCGCTGCCATCCCCTGCGGCACCCGCCGAGTTGAGCACCGCGCCATCTGACAGCCGAAGCCATCCGCGGTTGCTATTGTTCATGACCATTCCCAGCTGGCCAGCGCGTGTCGCGAGGTTCTGCGGGGACTGCAGCACCTGCAGCGACTCTGTGAGGGTCTGCTGGTCGCGGGAGAGTTCCTTCTGCGAGGCCTGGAGTGCCGAGATCTGGTACGCGCCCTGGGAAAGCAGGATGCTCAGCAGAAGTTGAGCCATGAGGATGACGAACAGCCCGCCCACACCCACGATCGCGTAGAAGACACGCGGTCGTGCTCGGCGCTGGCCACGGGTCGAAACGATCTCGATGTGCCTCGGGTGTTCTTCCGCCTCGCGGGGAACTCCGGCGGGGAACGAATATGCAGCTGTACTCATGCCGCCCGCCTTACTCGCTCGGCTGCCCTGAGGCGCACCGGCGTGGCTCTCGGATTCTCGGCTTTTTCGTCGTCGGACGCGAGTTCGGCGCCCCGAACGAGAAGTTTCAGCTGCGGCAGGTGTTCTGGCAGCTCGACTGGAAGACCTACTGGCGCCGTCGAGGATGAGGCAGCAACAAGTGCTCGCTTCACAATCCGGTCTTCCAGCGACTGGTATGCGAGTACGACAATGCGTCCGCCAACCTCCAGCGAGGCGATTGCCTCGGGAATCGCCCTGCCGAGAACAGCGAGTTCCTGGTTGACCTCGATGCGCAGGGCCTGGAACACACGCTTTGCCGGATGCCCGTTCCGCTGCACTGCGACGGGGGTGGCAGCGGTGATCAGCTCGACAAGCTCCGCCGACCGCACGAGGGGCGCGCTTGCGCGCTTCTCGACGATGCGCTTGGCGTATCGGGGAGCCAGGCGTTCCTCGCCGTACTCCCAGAAGATGCGGCGAAGCTCCTGCTCGCTGTACTCGGCCAGGATGACTTCAGCGGTGAGCTCAGAGGTGCCGTCCATACGCATGTCGAGTGGAGCGTCCTTCGAGTACGAGAAACCGCGCTCCACCCTGTCGAGTTGAAGCGATGACACACCAAGGTCGAACAGGATGCCTGCGACCTCGGTGATGCCCAGGTCTGCGAGGGATTCGGCGAACCTGTCGTAGACGGTGTGCACGAGGTGCACCCGGTCGGCGAATGTTGCGAGGCGCTCCCCCGCGATGGCAAGGGCCTCTGTGTCGCGGTCGAGTCCAACAAGGATGAGATTGGGGAAACGCTGGAGGAATGCTTCGGCGTGGCCTGCCATGCCGAGCGTCGCGTCAACGAGTACGGCTCCTGGTTTGTCGAGGGCCGGAGCCAGCAATTCCACCGTACGGGCGAGCATGACCGGGGTGTGGATGGTGTTGTCTGCCATGGGATTTCGGGTTCCTACCCCTTTCCCCTGATCCCCATCCGGTCCGACCTGTCGCCGGGGAAGTGGCGGCAGGGTTGAACGGCTGGGAGTCAGGGGCAAGGCGCTAGAAGAGTCCGGGAATCACCTCCTCGGTCGTCTCGGCGAATGCGGACTCCTGTTCGGAGTAGTACTTCTCCCAGGCCGCCGTGTCCCAGATCTCTGCGCGGTTGCCAGCGCCGATAACTGTAAGTTCCCGGTCGAGCCCGGCGTACGCACGCAGCTGGGCGGGGATGGTCACCCGGTGCTGGCTGTCAGGAACTTCAGAGTTCGCACCGGAGAGAAAGAGGCGCAGGTAGTCGCGGGACACCTTGTTTGTCACAGGCGCCAGGCGGATGCGGTCGTGCAGCTGCTCGAACTCTTTGGTACTGAACACGTACAGGCAGCGTTCCTGGCCCCGCGTGACGACGATGCCGGACTCGAGCTCTGACCAGAATTTGGCCGGCAGGATGATGCGCCCTTTGTCGTCGAGCTTCGGGGCGTAGGTGCCGAGAAACATTGCACGCACTCCCCTCATTCTCCGGCCTGGATTCAGGTGTACTCCACTTTACTCCACTTTCCACCACAATGTGTGAAATATGCCGCATAACTTGCCAATTTATCGACATGGATCCCTACAAACATGGGGATTCTGGGGGTGGAGGGACTAGGAGCCCCACTGCGTGTTTTGGACACAAAAAAAGATACGACCCGAATGTCGACCCATTTGTTCGTAGGAGAGTTAGGCAGCCGCTAGTGGTCCTGCTCGTCCTGGCGGCGCTCCCAGCGCTCGTTCATACGGTCCATGAACCCCTGCTTGTTGGCGGTGCTCGGCTGGCCACTCGGCGCTTCGGGGATAGAACCGCGTGGCGGGGAGACTGCGATGAGCACGCCTACGAACATCACGATGAATCCTGCGACTCCGATGAGGGGCTGGCGAAGCGCCACTCCCGCGACAATGGCGGCTACACCGAGGATGGCGACCAGGATTCCGATCACGATTGTGCGGTAACTCGGGCGACCCCTGCGGTTACCCACGGTCGCGACGAAATCGGCGTCGTTGTGATAGAGGCTGCGTTCCATCTCTTCGAGGAGGCGTTGTTCATGCTCAGACAGCGGCACGAGAACTCCCTTCAGGGTCGGATCGGCAGCACGTACACGACTAATTGTATGCTCCGCCAGCTAGCTAGGCTAGGACCGTGGCTGAGAGTACACGGTTAGTTGACCTAGTCCAGGCTGGGATCGATGAGTTTCTCGATGCCCAGGAGCCCCTCCTCGACGAGATAGGGGATGAACTGGCGCCATTCATCGAGTACTCACGCGACCTGCTGCGCGGAGGCAAACGCTTTCGCGCCCTGTTTTGCTACTGGGGCTGGCAGTCGGTCACCCACGTCGGCGGCGACGTGTCAGAAGGCGCGCGACCGTCCGGGCTTGCGGCAGTCGTCAAGGCTGCGAGTGCGCTCGAGATCTTCCACGCGGCGGCCCTCGTGCACGACGACATCATGGACAACTCGGACACCAGGCGAGGTCGGCCATCGGCGCACAAGCGTTTCGAAGCGCTCCACGCCGGCGGAAACCTGAGTGGGCCATCGCGCGGCTTCGGGCAGTCTGCCGCCCTGCTGCTCGGCGACCTCCTGCTTGGCTGGAGCGACGAGTTGCTCGATTCAGGCCTCGCCCTTCTTCCGGACAGGGGCGCCAGGGTCGCGGCGCGCGCCGAGTTCAATCGGATGCGCACCGAGGTGACCGTCGGCCAATATCTCGACGTGCTCGGAGAGCGTGCGTGGCAGACCTTCCCCGAGAGCGAGCAACTCTCGCGTGCCCACAGGGTGATCGT
>JAODLU010000290.1 GCA_025464125.1 Microbacteriaceae bacterium
ACCGTGATCGACACGGTGATTGTGCGCCCAGGAGGCACGGACGGGATGGCGGATGTCGAGACGACCGCGCCCAGCTTGTCGTCCGTCACCGCGTCAGGGGAGTCCAGCCATGCTGCGAGATCGGTGCGGGACGACACTGCCACCCGGTTGAGGTAGACGGTGGCGGTGCTCTCGGGTATTGCCACGTTCGTTGGATTCGAGACGCTGCCGGAGAGCAGCAGGTCACGTCCTGGACGGAGGAGCCCCGAGTCACCAGGAGAGAATTCGACCACTGACGCCGTGGTCGATACGGCGAGAGCGGCGGTGGGCACCACGACGATGCCGACGGCGGTGGCCATGGCGAGCAGGAGTGTGATGACGAGTCTCATAGGCTGCGGCCGACCCCGGGCAAGACAGGGCATCGGCCTCCTGCGATTCTAGGGCGTGCCCCTTCGGCATCCCCTGAACTTCCTGCGGGAGCGGCCGCCAGTAGGGTTGTGCGCATGGAGAGCGTCGCCCAGGCAATTCAGCGGCTCTCGCAGCTCGCGGCCACGCCGCATATGTTGCGGCTGTCCGCCGCTTTCGCCGGCGCCGGTTTCGAGCTCGCCCTCGTGGGTGGCCCTGTACGCGATGCGTTTCTCGGCCACGAGGTCAACGATCTCGACTTCACCACGAACGCCACTCCCGACGAAATACTCGTGCTGGTCAGGCCGATCTCCGAAGCACAGTGGGACATCGGACGGGCATTCGGCACCATCGGCGCGATGATCGACGGCCACAAAGTGGAGATCACCACCTATCGTGCGGACGCATACGACGGCCAGACGCGAAAGCCCCTCGTCGAGTTCGGCAGCAGCCTCGAAAGCGACCTCGTTCGCCGCGACTTCACGGTGAACGCGATGGCCATACGCCTGCCGCAACTCGTGCTGGTGGATCCGTCTGGTGGCGTCGAAGACCTGGTCGCCCGTCGTCTCACAACACCGGGAGCGCCGGAAGTATCGTTCGGCGACGACCCCCTGCGCATGATGCGCGCGGCGCGCTTCACCTCGCAGCTCGGTTTCACGGTGGACGAGCCGACCACCGCTGCGATGTTCGCGATTGCCGAGCGAATCTCGATGATCTCGGTCGAGCGGGTGAGCGAGGAACTCGGCAAGCTGCTCAAAACCGACTCACCCCGGCACGGCCTCCAGCTGCTGGTCGACAGCGGCATCGCGGCGATCGTGCTGCCGGAGCTCCCCGCGCTGAAACTGCAGATCGACGAGCACTTCCACCACAAGGATGTTTACGAGCACAGCCTCACCGTGCTGGAGCAGGCCATCGAACTGGAGAGAGCGCGGCATCCTGGTGAGGCACCTGACCTCACCCTGCGGCTCGCAGCCCTCCTGCACGACATCGGCAAGCCGGCCACCAAGCGCACGGAGACCGGCGGTGTCGTCACGTTCCACCACCACGATGTGGTCGGTGCGAAGCTCGCGAAGAAGCGGTTGCGGGAACTTCGCTACGACAACGAGACGATCGCCGATGTGTCGCGCCTGATCGAACTGCACCTGCGGTTCTTCGGCTACACCGAAGGCGCGTGGACGGATTCCGCGGTGCGCAGGTATGTTCGCGATGCCGGGCCGCTGCTCGAACGCCTGCACATCCTCACGAGGGCCGACGTCACCACGCGGAACCGGCGGAAAGCGGATCGACTGGGATTCGCCTACGACGACCTCGAAGATCGCATAGCGGTGCTCGGCGAGCAGGAGGAACTCGCGGCCATCCGGCCTGATCTCGACGGCGAGCAGATCATGGGGATCCTCGGTCTTGCGCCGGGCCGCGAGGTCGGCGAGGCATACCGTTTCCTGCTCGAGCTGAGGCTCGAGGAGGGGTCGCTCGGCGAAACAGAGGCTGCCAATCGCCTCAGGGCGTGGTGGAGTTCAGGGCGATAAAGGCTTCGAGGCGCTCCCGGGCCACCGGGTCCGGCAGTTGGACTGCCGGCGACTTCATGAAGTAAGCGGATGCCGCCTCCAGGGGTCCGCCAAGGCCGGCGTCGAGCGCAATCTTGGCCGCCCGGATCGCATCGATCACGACGCCGGCGGAGTTCGGCGAATCCCAGACCTCGAGCTTGTACTCCAGCGATGTCGGAGCATTGCCGAAGCCGTGACCTTCGAGTCGCACGAATGCGAGCTTGCGGTCATCGAGCCACGGGATGTGGTCACTCGGGCCTATGTGCACGTCCCTGGCGTTGATTTCGCCGTCGATATTGCTCGTCACGGCCTGGGTCTTTGAGATCTTCTTCGACTCGAGGCGCTTGCGCTCAAGCATGTTCTTGAAGTCCATGTTGCCGCCGACGTTGAGCTGGTACGTGCGATCCAGCACGAGCCCGCGTTCCTCGAAAAGCCTCGCAAGCACTCGGTGGGTGATCGTCGCGCCCAGCTGGCTTTTGATGTCGTCACCGACGATCGGGATGCCGGCGGCCGTGAACTTCGCTGCCCAGACCGGGTCGCTGGCAATGAAGACCGGCAGCGCGTTGACGAAAGCCACCCCGGCGTCCAGCGCCGCCTGCGCGTAGTACCGCGCGCCCTCCTCCGAACCGACCGGCAGGTAGCAGACGAGCACCTCGGCCCCAGAGTCGCGCAGGGCCTGTGCCACGTCGACGGCTGGCGCATCCGACTCGGTTATGGTCTCCCGGTAGTACTCGCCAAGTCCGTCGAGCGTTGGCCCGCGCTGCACGATCACGCCCGTCTCAGCGACCTCCGCAAATCGCAGGGTGTTGTTCTCGCTGGCCCAGATCGCAGCGGCGAGGTCGACACCGACCTTCTCGGCGTCGACATCGAAGGCGGCGACGAAATCGATGTCACCGATCGCATAGGGTCCGAATCGCGCGTGCATCAGGCCTGGGACCATGGCTGAGCCGTCGGCATCCGCGTAGAACGTGACGCCCTGCACCAGCGCGTTTGCGCAATTTCCGACACCGGCAATGGCAACCCGAAGGGTCATGTAGAAGAAGCTCCTTGATTGGTACAGCACTCACTGACTACACTAGGCAGGTTGTCTTCGGCCGTTGGCCAGAAGCAACGATGCCAAAACCCTCCTGTCACAGATCGTCTGTGGCCGTTCTAGTCCAGAGGAGGTGGGTTAGTTATGCATCAGTACGAACTAATGGTAATTCTCGATCCAGAGATCGATGAGCGCACAGTCGCTCCGTCGCTCGATAAGTTCCTCAACGTCATCCGCAACGCCGGTGGTTCCATCGACAAGGTTGACATCTGGGGCCGTCGTCGGCTCGCCTACGAGATCAACAAGAAGACCGAGGGCATTTATGCCGTCGTCGCGTTGACCTCAGACCCCGACGCGACCGTCGAGCTCGACCGCCAGCTGAAGCTGAGCGAGGCAGTCATGCGCACCAAGGTGCTGCGAGCCGAAGAAGCCATCGCCCAGGTCGCAGAGGCCGCGAAGCTTTCAGCAGAGAAGGCGGCCCGCAAGGCTGCAGCTCCTGCAAAGGCCAGCGCCACCGCCGGCACGGCAACGAAGGCTGCGGATGTCGCTGCAGCACCCGCTGCCCCGGCAGCTCCCGCCGCTCCAGCTCCCGTCGCTGCTGCTCCGGCCGCTCCGGCTGCTGCTGTTCCGGCTGCTGCTGTTCCGTCAGAGGAAGCCTGAGTCATGGCCGGCGAAACCGTCATCACCGTCGTGGGTAACCTCACGGCCGACCCGGAACTGCGATACACGCAGGCCGGACTCGCGGTGGCGAACTTCACGATCGCCTCGACGCCTCGCACGTTCGATCGCGCGAGCAACGACTGGAAAGACGGCGAAGCGCTGTTTCTCCGCGCCAGCGTCTGGCGTGAGTTCGCCGAGCACGTCGCTGGTTCCCTCACCAAGGGTTCGCGCGTCATCGTGACGGGTCGTCTCAAGCAGCGCTCATACGAAACCAAAGAGGGCGAAAAGCGCACCAGCTTCGAGATCGAGGTCGACGAAGTCGGCCCGAGCCTCAGGTATGCCACCGCCCAGGTCACCCGCACCTCTTCCTCCCGCGAGGGTGGAGCTGGCGGGGGTGGCGGTCGCCCGCAGGTCGCAGACGAGCCGTGGGCAGCATCCGCTCCCGCAGAGCCCGCAAGCGGCGATGTGTGGAACACCCCTGGCAGCTACGACAACGAGACGCCCTTCTAAGCCGTCTCGCCCCATTTACTAAAACTTCAGGAAGCAGGAAATCATGGCTGGAAAGAGCAGCGGCGATCGCCGTAAGCCCCTCCGCACTCTCAAGGGTGGCAAGAACGCCGCCCCCGCGAAGTCCATTAGGGTCGGCGTCATCGACTACAAGGACGTCGCAACCCTTCGCAAGTTCATCTCCGAGCGTGGAAAGATCCGCGCCCGTCGTATCACCGGTGTCTCCGTGCAGGAGCAGCGACTCATCGCTCGCGCAGTCAAGAACGCGCGCGAGATGGCGCTTCTTCCCTACGCCGGCTCAGGCCGTTAAGGAGCCACGACATGTCTAAGTTGATCCTCACGCACGAGGTCACCGGCCTCGGTGCCCCCGGTGACGTCGTCGACGTCAAAAACGGCTACGGCCGCAACTACCTCATCCCGCAGGGTTTCGCGGTTGCGTGGACCCGCGGCGGCGAGAAGCAGGTCGAATCGATCAAGGCCGCTCGCGTCGCACGCGAGCACGCGACGATCGAAGAGGCTCAAGATCTCAAGGCCAAGCTCGAAGCGAACACCGTCACGCTGACCGTCAAGGCCGGCGAGGGCGGGCGACTGTTCGGTTCT
>JAODLU010000302.1 GCA_025464125.1 Microbacteriaceae bacterium
CTCCATTCGCGAGCGGCTCGACCACCTGCTGAGCCTGGCCGTGGAGGGTCTCATCGTGATCGCCCCCCAGGTGAAGGTGTTCGACGCCATCCGTGACCTGAAGGTTCGCATCCCGCTGGTGACGCTCGACTCCACCCGCCAGGACGAACACAGCCTTGCCGTCGACCAGATCGCGGGAGCCAGGCAGGCTACCCGGCACCTCATCGATCTCGGGCACCGCGACATCCTGCACCTGGCCGGCCCCCAGGACTGGATCGAGGCTGAGGCACGTATGCGGGGTTTCGTCGACGAGATCGTCGAGGCCGACCTTGTTGCCTACCCGCCGATCCTCGGCGACTGGACAGCGGATTTCGGATTTCACGTGGGACGCGAGCTGCTGCACCGCCGTGATTTCACCGCGGTTTTCGCGGCCAACGACCAGATGGCGCTCGGACTCATTCACGCCTTCCGTGACGCCGGTCTCGATGTTCCCGGTGACGTCAGCGTCGTCGGCTTCGACGATATTCCGGATGCCGCCCACTACCTGCCGCCTCTCACCACCGTGCGGCAGGACTTCGCCGAGCTTGGTCGCCGTTCGATCGCCCTGCTGCTCGGCGAGCTCGGTGGCACTGCGGCAGTGAACGATCGCGGACTGATCCGGCCGGAACTGGTGATCCGGCAGTCTACGGCGCCTCCGCCAGCCAGCTTCCTGCGTCCATGAAGTAGCCGCACCGGCTGCGGTTGCGTTCATAACTTGACTGCAAGCTCTGGATGATGCATTGTCGTATTCATGTCCTCGGCGTCGCGTTCACCTCACAGTGGTGTGCGCAACCCCGGATCCCAGTCGGCCCTCAGGGAGCTGAACCAGCAACGGATAGTCGCGGTGCTCGGCAGCGGCCCGGCAACCCAGGCTGAACTCGCCAGGCAGACCGGGCTCTCGACGGCCACGGTCTCGAACCTCGTGCGGCTCATGGCCACGGCGGGCACCGTCGAGACCGAGCCGACAACGAGCTCAGGTCGTCGGGCGCTGTCAGTGAGGCTTTCAAATACGGGCGCGGTCGCCGTCGGAATCGACTTCGGTCGCCGTCATCTCAGGGTCGTTGTGGCAACGCTCGGGTACCAGGTGATCGCCGAGGAGTATCTCGAGCTTCCCGTTGGCCATCGCGCCACCGACGGCATCGATCGCGCTGCCGAACTCCTCACCCACCTGCTTGAGCAGAGCAACGTGCCGCAGTCCGCTGTGCTCGGCGCGGGCCTCGGAATCCCGGGGCCGATCGACCGCCGGCAGGGCACCGTGCTGCAGGGTTCGATCCTTCCCGAGTGGGTGGGTATTCATCTACCTGATCTACAGGATCGCCTTGGAATCCCGGTCTTTTTCGACAACGACGCGAACCTCGGCGCGCTGGCCGAAGTTACATGGGGGCCACACAATGCGATCGAGAACCTGGCCTTCGTAAAGATCGGCACGGGCATCGGATGCGGGCTCATCCTGAACGGTCGAACGCACTACGGCAGCCGCGGTGTGGCCGGCGAAATCGGCCACGACACCGCAGTGGAGAACGGCATTGTCTGCCACTGCGGCAACCGTGGATGCCTCGAAACTGTCGCCTCGACCTCGGTCATGATGAGCCTTCTTGGCCGCGGCCTTGCCGTGCCGCTGAGCACCGCTGACATCGTGCGCAACGCCCTCGGCGGCGACTCGGCGACACTCAGGGTCGTGGATGACGCGGGGGTGGCGATAGGGCGCTCGCTCGCCACCGTGGCCAACCTCGTGAACCCGGAAGTGATCGTCGTCGGAGGCCCGCTCTCCGCTCTCGGAAGCCTCTTTCTCGACCCGATTCGTCGTGGGCTGATGCGCCATGCGGTGCCGAGCGTCGGGGATTCGACCGAGCTCGTCATGTCTGCTCTCGGTGAGCGTGCCGAAGCGCTGGGCGCAGCAGCCCTCGTTTTGCAGCAGGCCAGCGTAAGGAGTTATTGAGTTGTTACCAACACATTGCGTTCACACCTTGACGCCAAGACCCTTTAGAGGGTTTAGTCTGGTATCGGGCATGTCTGATCTGCCCGTTCGAGACAAAGGAGTCCGGCTGTGATGATGTTTGCGGGTGCAGCGCATGTGAACGTACACATTGCGTACTGTGTCGCGGTAGACAATCCCACAGCCGTGAAGGAGACCCACGTTGGCCGCTAAAGAAACAGTCGCAGTAGAGCCAATCGCCGCAGGTGCCGCCAGCCCGGTCATCCTCGAAATGCGCTCCATCACCAAGGAGTTCCCCGGCGTCAAGGCGCTGGACAACGTGTCGATGACCGTCAAAGCCGGTGAGATCCACTCCATTTGCGGTGAAAACGGCGCAGGCAAGTCCACCCTTATGAAGGTGCTCTCCGGCGTATATCCGTATGGCACATACCAGGGCGACATCGTCTTCCAGGGCCAGGTGATGAAGTTCCGTGACATCCGCTCCAGTGAGGCTGCCGGAATCGTCATCATCCACCAGGAACTCGCGCTGATCCCCGAGCTGTCGATCACCGAGAACATCTTCATCGGCAACGAGCCGAGGCGTTTCGGGGTCATCGACTGGGTCGAAGCCAAGCGCCGCGCAATTGAACTGCTCGCCCGCGTAGGACTCACTGACGACACTGACAGCCAGATCAAAAACCTCGGTGTCGGCAAGCAGCAGCTCGTCGAGATCGCGAAGGCGCTCAACAAGAACGTGAAGCTGCTCATCCTGGATGAGCCGACCGCCGCGCTGAATGAGGCTGACTCCCAGCACCTGCTCGACCTGATCAAGGGCCTGCAGGGTCGGGGCATCGCGTCGATCATGATCTCTCACAAGCTGAATGAGATTGAGCAGATCTCCGACTCGATCACGATCATCCGTGACGGCAAGACCATCGAGTCGATCGACGTCAAGAAAGACGGCGCAAACGAAGATCGCATCATTCGCGGGATGGTCGGTCGAGTGCTCGAAAATCGCTTCCCCGACCGTTCGCCGGATATCGGCGAGGTCTTCTTCGAAGTAAAGAACTGGAACGTTCAGCACCCGCTCACCTCCGAACGCATGGTCGTCAAGAACTCGAGCTTCCAAGTGCGGCGGGGCGAGGTGGTCGGGTTCGCCGGCCTCATGGGCGCCGGGCGCACAGAACTAGCGATGAGTCTCTTCGGCCGCTCATACGGCACCTTCGTCTCGGGGCAGGTATTCAAAGACGGCAAGGAGATCAAACTCCGAAATGTCTCAGAAGCGATCGACCAGGGCCTGGCCTACGTGAGCGAAGACCGCAAGGCGCTCGGCCTGAACCTGCTCGACGACATCTCAGACTCCATCGTCTCGGCCAAACTCTCGAAGATCGCGAAGTTCAACGTCATCGACAAGGTCGAGGAGCACCGGGTAGCCGAGAGCTACCGCAAGAGCCTCCGCATCAAGACGCCGTCAGTAGATGAGGGAGTGACCAAGCTCTCCGGTGGCAACCAGCAGAAGGTGGTGTTGGCCAAGTGGATGTTCACGGATCCCGACCTCCTCATCCTCGATGAGCCGACCCGAGGCATCGATGTCGGTGCGAAGACCGAACTCTACGGCATCATCCGGGACCTTGCCGCGTCGGGCAAGGGCATCATCCTGATCTCCTCGGAGCTTCCTGAACTGCTCGGAGTATCCGACCGCATTTACACGATCTTCGAAGGCGCCATCACCAACAACCTCACGGCCGAAGAAGCAGATCCCGAAACTCTCCTGAGAAGCATGACTTCCGCGAAGAAGAAAGTTAACAGCTGATGACCGCACCGATTGAGACCAAGAAAGACGGCGGATTCCACATCCGCGATCTCGGAAAGATGTTCGGCGGGAGCACCGGAACCGGGCGCCAGGTCGGGATCCTCGGCGCACTCATCGTCATCATCATCCTTTTCCAGATCCTCACCGGGGGGCTGACGCTCAACCCGATCAACCTGATCAACCTGGTCAACCAGAACGCATACGTGCTGATCCTCGCGATCGGCATGGTGATGGTCATCATCGCCGGCCACATCGACCTCTCTGTAGGTTCGATTGCCGCATTCGTCGGCATCGTCGTGGCTACTGCAATGGTCAGCTGGCATTTCCCGCCACTTCTCGCGTTCGTCCTCGGACTTGTCGTCGGAGCGGTCATCGGAGCGTGGCAGGGCTGGTGGGTCGCCTATATCGGCGTACCGGCCTTCATCGTGACGCTTGCCGGCATGCTCATCTTCCGCGGCGCCAACCAGTTCTTC
>JAODLU010000309.1 GCA_025464125.1 Microbacteriaceae bacterium
GTCTCCGAACTGTCCTGGAAGCACATCGAGCACGCGTCAGAGGTTGTCGAGGTTGGCCAGGAGGTCACCGTCGAGATTCTCGAGGTCGACCTCGACCGTGAGCGCGTTTCGCTGTCGCTCAAGGCCACCCAGGAAGACCCGTGGCAGGTATTCGCTCGCACCCACGCCATCGGCCAGGTTGCACCGGGCAAGGTCACGAAGCTCGTTCCCTTCGGCGCGTTCGTTCGCGTTGCAGAGGGCATCGAAGGCCTTGTTCACATTTCCGAACTCTCCGGCAAGCACGTCGAGCTCGCTGAGCAGGTCGTGTCGGTTGGTGACGAGGTCTTCGTCAAGGTCATCGACATCGACCTCGAGCGCCGCCGCATCTCGCTGAGCCTCAAGCAGGCCAACGAGGGTGTCGACCCCGATGGCACCGAGTTCGACCCGGCACTCTACGGAATGCTCACCGAGTACGACGAAGCGGGCAACTACAAGTACCCGGACGGCTTCGACCCGGAGACCAACGAGTGGAAAGAGGGCTTCGAAACCCAGCGCGAGAAGTGGGAGCAGGATTACGCTGCAGCCCAGGCTCGCTGGGAAGCCCACAAGAAGCAGGTCACCGCTGCGAACGAGCAGGTTATCGAAGACGTACCGGCTGGCGCCAGCTCATCGTTCTCGAGCGACTCAGAGTCGGCTGGCACACTTGCCGACGACGAGGCACTCGCAGCACTTCGCGAGAAGCTGAGCTCCAACTCCTAACCGTCACCAAACGAACGGCCGGTCCTCTCCAGGGGACCGGCCGTTCGTCGTTAAGAGCTGTCGCGGCCTGCATGTACCTCACGGCGCGCGACGTTAGCATTGCCAGCGTGTATCTGATCGGGCTCACCGGAGGCATAGCCTCGGGCAAATCTGTAGTCGCAAAGCGGCTTGCAGAACTCGGTGCATTCCACATCGACGCCGACCTGCTCGCGCGCGAGGTGGTTGCGCATGGCACTACTGGCCTTGCTGCCATCGAGAAGGCCTTCGGGCCGACGGTCATTGCCGAGGACGGAACCCTCAACCGGCCAGCTCTCGGAGCCATCGTATTCGGCGATCCGGCATCGCTGGCCGTTCTCAACGGCATCACCCACCCGGCGATACACCAGCGCGTGAAAGAGCTCTTCGTCGAGGCGCAGGAGGCGAATCCGGATGTCGTGGTCGTCTATGACGTGCCGCTCCTGGCCGAGGGCGGCGCCCGGCGTGAATTCGTGTTCGACCTGATCGTCGTCGTCGATGCAGCGATCGAGACCCGCATCGCGCGCATGGTCGAGGTGCGGGGCCTGACCCGCCAGGAAGCACTCCACCGCATCAATTCGCAAGCCACCGATGCCGCGCGACTCGCTATCGCAGACGTCGTGATCGACAACAACGGCACGGTCGACGACACGCTCTCGCAGGTAGACGCGCTCTGGCAGCGGGTCACCTCCGTTGCAGGCTCAAACGGAGAAGCTGCAGATGCGGGGGCCGCACGGTGAGCGTTCGACGCCGGCGCACGGTGCTCCTCGCGGCTCTCGCCATTGGCCTGGCTGCGTCATTCGCATTGGTTCCGCAGGCGGCAATCGCCGAGAACACCGCCGGGAAGGAACTGAAGCCCGTGATCTCATTCCAATTGCCGAATGCCGGCAGGCACGTTTTCAGCCCCAATGTTCCAAACCTCGCCACCGCTGGGCCGGCAGGTGGCCCGCTGCTGCTTTTCCTGCCTGCGACGCGGGCAGTCCCATCCGACTACACACAGTTTCTCGACACCGCGTCTTCCATGGGTTACCACGTGCTGGCCCTTGACTATCACAACGTCGGGCTCTCGGTCGTGCGTGTGTGCGCGGGCAATCCGGATTGCTACGGCACCGTGCAGCGCAACCGATTCGATGGCAGCGACCCGTCGTCCTACAGTGCGATCAATCCCAAGGATTCGATCCTCACCCGGCTGCGATCCGCCCTGCGTTACCTGGGTACTGACGATCCCCACGGCGACTGGGGCCGGTACATGGCAGGCTCGGCCGTCAGCTGGAACAGGATCGTCGTGGCAGGTCACTCACAGGGTGGTGGCCAGTCAGCGTTCATCGCACACGAACACGGAGTGCGGGGAGCCATCATGTTCTCGGCTCCGGTGCAGAGTGATGGAGGCGTTGCTGCCAGCTATCTGAGATCGCCGAGCGCGACACCGCCGTCACGCCTCTACGGCCTCGTCGATCGCGGCGACATGTACTACCGCAACGTCGTCGATTCCTGGGCGGCACTCGGAATGGGGACGCCAGTAGACGCCGATGGGCTGAAGGCCAGCAGCGGCGCGCATTCACTGGTCAGTGACCTGCATCTCGGAACCCCTGACCAGTCTCACCTCTTCACCGTCACTGACAGCGGGCCACGTGACGAATCAGGGGTTCCAGAATTCGCGCCAACCTGGCGCTGGATGTTGAAGCGACTGGCATAGGCGTCCACGACCTTCGTATGTATGGTGGGGTGGTGAAAATCCCGACAGCTGCAGCAGATCCCGAGAGCCTGGCTGAACTGATCGCACGGAGACACCGTGAATCCGGCGATTCCGCCTATCTTGAGGATGCCCGTTCCGATCGAACCTGGACCTACGAGCAGGCCGCGGCGACGTCACAGGCGTGGGCGATCCTGCTGGACGCCCTGCAGGTTCCGGTTGGGGGCTTCATCGCACTGGACGTTGGCGATCCGCTCTCGTTCGCGGCGGCATACCTCGGGGTGATTGCCAATGGGCGCTGTTGCATACCCGTGAACCCCGAGGCCGCATGGTCGGATGTGATGGCGGTCTCAGCGCTGGTGGGAAACGTGAGCGTAATCGTCAGCGATCGCGACGAACCAGGGGACCCTGCGGGCGCCGCAATCGTTACCGTCGCCGTGGGCGGGTCGCCGCACCTGGCGGCCGCCAGCAGTACGGGGCGGGATGCGGGTGGCTGCCAGGTGAGCGACCACAACGGTTCAGCGCTGCTTTTCACTTCAGGCTCGACTGGCACCCCCAAAGGGGTTGAGCTGCCGTCCACGCAGCTGCTTTTCGTGGCCCGCCAGATCGCAGCCCACAACGCGCTGGCCAGTGGCGACCGCGGATACAACCCCCTGCCGCTTTTCCACGTCAACGCCGAGGTGGTCGGCCTGCTCTCCACGCTGGTGGCCGGGTCGACTCTCGTGCTCGACCGACGCTTTCATCGCACCGGGTTCTGGGAGTTGCTGCGCGAGCGAAACATCACCTGGCTAAACGCGGTGCCAGCGATGCTGGCCGTGCTGGCGCGCGGTGGAGTGATGGACCTGCCTGCCAGCCTGCGATTCGTGAGGTCGGCATCCGCGCCCCTGCCGGAAGCTGTGCGCGGCGCGCTCGACGGTGTGGACCTGGTCATCAGTTATGGAATGACCGAAGGTGCCAGCCAGATCACTGCAACGCCACTGGGCGTGCAACTGCGGGATGGCTCGGTCGGTCTGCCCGTCGGTTCTGAGGTCCAGGCGCGTTCGGAGGATGGAAAAGCTTTGGCGCCCGATCAGGTTGGGCACCTCTGGGTGCGCGGACCCGGAGTCGTCACACGCTACTTTGCCGACCGGGCAGCAGACCGTTTCGACGACGATGGCTGGCTGAGCACCGGCGACCTCGGAAGGATCGACGCTGACGGCTGGGTCTACCTTGTTGGGCGCACCGACGACGTGATCAACCGCGGGGGTGAGAAGGTCTACCCGGCCGAGGTGGAGGAAGTGCTGCTCGGCGACGCGAGGGTTCGCGAAGCAGTGGTCGTGGCGGAGCCGGATGCGATCCTCGGCCATGTGCCGGTGGCCCTGGTGATACTGGTCGACGCTGCGACGGACGCTGGCATGACGGTTGTCGAAGACCTTGTGGCGCGGTGCGAGTCAGGGCTGCCCAGGTTCAAACGGCCGGTGGAGATCCGGATAGTTGACGACGTGCCCCGTGCGCCGACTGGCAAGGTGCAACGCGGACGCCTGCGATCCGAACTGGCAGGCCAGGTGGGCAAGTGACCGTCTCCAGTCTCCCTGACGCGCCACGCACATCCCGGCACCTGTACGAGATCGATGTGGTCCGCATCCTCACATTTGCATGCGTTATAGCAGTGCACACGACCAGTCATACCGTAGCTGGTGACGATATCCCGCTCTATGGCTTCCTCGCCCTCGCGCACTTCACCAGGCAGGTGTTTTTCGCGCTATCGGGGTTCGTGCTGGTCTACAGCTACCTGGCGAAGCCCGTGCCGATGAAGAGGTTCTGGCCGCGCCGCTTCCTGCTGGTCGGGGTGCCATACCTAGTCTGGTCGGCCATCTATTTCATCGTCGCCAATATCTACTCGCCCCAGGGTTCCCTGCTCGACATGGCAGGTCGCTTCGTGATCAAGGTGGCCACTGGCACCGCCTGGTACCACCTCTACTTTTTGCTCGTGACGATGCAGGTGTACCTTCTCGTGCCCGCGATCGTATGGCTTGTGAAGAAGTCGCGCGGCCACCACGTCGCGATGCTCGCCGTTTTCGGCGTGTTCCAGTTGGTGATCACCGGTGTGTACGCGTATGCGGGGTGGCTGCCGGGCTGGCTGGATGACTATTCGAAGGTGTACTTCTTCAGTTACCTCTTTTTCATCATGCTAGGAGCAGTGGCAGCCGATCACGCGGAACAGCTCCTGGCGTGGGTCGCGTCGCACCGCCGCATGATCGCCATCATCGTGGTCGCGACCGCCGTTCTCACCATCGCCGTCTTCGCTTTCCAGGCTGCAGGGATGGGCTACAGCCTCTACCGCGCCGGCACGCCACTGCAGCCGGTAATCATGGTCTGGGCCGTGGCGGTGGCGCTCGGATTCCTTGCGATCGGCAGCTGGTGGGCGGCGAGAAGGCAGTCGGGCGGCTTCGTTGCCAGGGCTGTGGATGTCGCATCCGACCGTTCGTTCGGCATTTTCCTGTCGCACCCGCTCGTGCTGTGGCTCATCCTGCTCGCTGGCGATGGACTTCTCGCTCACCTTGTTCCTACGCCCTGGCTGACCCTCGTGGCGTACGTGCTCGTCGTCGTGGGTGCTGTGGCCATCACAGAGCTTGCACGCCGGTCTCCCGCGAGTCTTCTCCTCACCGGCCGGCCGTGGAGGCCAAAGAAGAAGCCGGAGTCCAGCCAGCGGCCTGAGAGTGTATCGACCGGCGCTGCCTCAGCCCCGCCGCTCGACTAGTTGCCGTTCGTGCGCTGCTGGGCTCCGGCCGTCGCTCCGACGGTT